>CAYNGK010000001.1:0-5658 GCA_964396935.1 uncultured Methanosarcinales archaeon
CAGATACGCGAGATCGAGTATCGTCACGGCATCCGCACCGACTATGATGAGCGATTGATCGACGAGATCGCGAGTGCCCGTCACGGCAAGGGAAAGAGCTACATCGGATGGGGACAGCTCGAGAGCGCAGAGACGGAAGTGCGACGCATACGGGAGCTGGAGGAGCGCCAACGTACACGCATCGACCACGATGAGCAGCTGGTCGATGAGATCGCTAACGCGCAGTACATGAAAGGGAGGAGCTACATCGGATGGGGACAGCTCGAGAGCGCAGAGACGCGCATCAACGAGATCCGGCGAATCGAGGAGGAGTTCGACATCCGCACGCCCTACGATGTGAGACTTACGTTCGATCTCATCGATGCGCATCATCAGAAAGGGAAGAGCTACATCGGATGGGGACAACTCGAGAGCGCGGAAGCGCGTTTGGACAGCATCTTAGGACTCGAACGCCAGGCAGTCCGCATGTGGCGCTGGGACCGCGAGGAGAGGAGCTCGCGCGGCGCGTACGGATCACCGCATGACAGCGAGCGCGGGAATCGGGAGGCATACGGCGCAGAGGGGTACGATGGCCGATGGCGCAACGAGGGGCGTTCTCGCGTCTCCGAAGAGTTCTTCGGGGAGCTCGTCGACGCGCACTACCGGAAAGGGGAGAGCTACATCGGATGGGGACAGCTCGAGAGCGCCAGGCGATCACGCGACAGCATCAGCGCGCTCGAGCAGAAGTACGGGATGTACACGCAAAGGGATGACCAACTCCAGTATGACATCCGTGCTGCGGAGAGAAGCCGCTGGCGCTAAAAGGAAACAGGGCGCGAACGGTTGAATCCCGTCGACGGAGCTCGTCGAACCACGACGCCGCGTTCGGATGCGCAGCCACGAAGAACGTTCTTTGAGAGAAACGGGAAAAGAGAGGATCAAGAACTGAGCCTTACGCGGACGGTTTCGCCTTCTTGGGCTTCGCGACCGCATCGCTCTTGGATTTCACCTTGCGTGTCGCGGACGGCTTGGGCTTGGATGCGCGCTTCTCGCTCTTGCGCGGCTCCTTGCCGAGCGCTTCCATCACCGCGTCATGGGACGCGCCCTTCTTGACGCCGCTCGTGCCGACCGGCTCGAGGTGCTTCACGTTCACCTTGCGGCGTCGCGTCTCGCCCTCGACCAGGACCATGCCTTTGTCGAGCTCTTCGACGACCACGCAGGACTTGCCGGCATCGCGGCCAGCGATCTTGACACAGACTGTTCCGACCTTGAACATAGGGTTTGCCTCCACCACGCGTGAGATCCCCGCCTGTCGCCAGTCACGGGTGCGTGGTTTACTTGCGCGCTCGGGCGCGCTTGATGATCTCGCGGCGCATCTCAGCGCTCGAGAGCTGACCTGCGAAGGGTCGGCTCGGGACGCGCTGGGTCTTCGCCAGCTTGCGCAAGTTGCCAGGTCGCGCACGCGCGACACCGTGGAGCATCTCGCCCCCGACGCTGCGTGCCTTCTTGGGCTTGCGAAGCGAGTGGCGCAGGACGTTGTCTCCGCTAGGAGTGCGCACACGCCGTCGGGCGTACGTCCGGGCCTTGAACTTGCCGCTGACCATTAGGGAACGGGAACCCCAGGCCCTTTATAAGCGTTGCTGTCCGCTCTCCGACGAGAAGGCATAAGAACAGGCAGGCGATGCCAGTCTCCATATGCACCGTGAGATCGCGGTCAGGGTCGACGAATGGAAGACCCGGCTACCGGAGGCGGAGCGGATCGAGCACCTGCTCGTCGCCGCCGAGCTTGGCGTGAGCCGTGAAGAGCTCAATCTGGCATACGCCTACCTGATGCCGCTTGTCGCGCATCACCCCAAGAGCGCTGCTCATTGCTTACGGGTGGGCGGTCTCGCGGGGCGTATCGCGCGATACCTGCGCGAGGAGGCCGCGCTCACGTTCATCGGCGGCACGGTGCACGATGGGGGGAAGGTCGGGACGCCGCGACGGATCCTGGACGCGACGACGCTCACACCTGATGACCACCGCCGATACATCGTCCCGCACGTCACGCTCGGCTACGAGATCGTCAGGCAAGCGTTACCGGAGCCTGCGGAGTGCCTGAAGCACCATCATCGATTCCGAAGACGGAACCCGTACCCTGAAGAGCTCCCGCAGCCTGACGAACCATACAGCGTCGAACGTGAGGCATACCACAAGTACCTCGGCAGCCTGATCGCCTTGGCGGATTATGTGGATGCGATGCGTACGCGCGCGAACGACAAGTTCGGCGAGAAATCGCCCAGCCACAAGGACCGGTTACGGTTCCTGTACGAGGATCACGCACACATCAAGGATGAGCTCAAGCGACTCATCGCCGACGGCATCGTCCGTGTCTAGCGGACGGTTCAGTCGTAATACGGGTGGTCATCGAGGTGATCGTCGAACAGCAGCTCGAGCTGCGACGGCCTCGACGCATCGTCGATAGGCCGAACGATACCCGTCTCCTGCAGGAATGCCGTGGATCGCCGACGGCCGCGTGCCGCAGTATCGAGGATGCTGTTCCACCATTCCTCTGCAGGCGACGGCCCGCGTTCCTTGGAGAAATACCTCGCCATCCCTGGGATGATGCCTTGTCCGGCACCGTCATACACGACCACACGTCTCACCTCACACGACATTGAGCGCCTTGCGCAACAGCAGGCTGATGGGGATGCTAAACAGGATGTAGCACGCGATCCATCCGGGGTACCACGAGCCGAAATGGATCGGACCCAGCGGGGTGAGCTTCGCGTTCGAGACGCTGAACTCCGTCACGATGCCCTGCTTGATGATGACCGGCGTCACGTACTCGCGTGTCGTCGACACGAGGATCTCGCGGGAATCGTTCACCACGCCGTTTACGGCCGTGAGGCCAAGCGTGTGCCGTCCAGCGGGAGCGCGCAGCGTCCATTGGGCCGCGCCGTCCGTGACTGGTTTTGTCGCCTGGTCGACCACCACGCCTTGCGGCACAGCGAGCGTCGCGTCACCTGACACGCCGTCAGAGAATCGCGCAGTCACGGTGAACGGCACGTCGGGCTGCAAGGGTTCGAACGCGAAGTGCGCACCCATCCACCACGCGATGAGCAAGAACGGGATCATCGTCGCGATGAGCGGCTTGAACCCCTCGCGCATCATCTCCATCTGCGTAGGCAGCATCTGCTGCTGGAGCTTCAGGGCCTTCTCAGGGTTGGTCTTGACGAGCTCCTTGTAGGATTTCTGGAGCTTCTTCGTGTCCGCGCGCAAGCGCTTGAGCTTCGCCTGGTCCGTGAGCCATTTTTGCAGCAGGGTCCCGACGAGCGCGAGGACGGCGGACATGAAGAGGATCGCAAGCCACGGCGGCAGCACGAAGAGCCAACCGAGCACCGGAGTCAATGCCGCATCGATGAAGCCGACCATTCCCTTAGCCACCCATCAGGCTGCGCATGCCAGGCACATCCATCATGTGTTGCTGTGCGATGTCCATGTACAGGCGGTACACGATCATGACTGTCAGGAGGATACCTGTGCCGGAGCCGAGCGCACCCGTGAGATCAGCGAAGCTGGCGAGGATACCGACGGCGAGCGCACCTAAGACCGTGAGCGGCCAGATGTAGCGCTCGAGCATGCGCTCAAGCACGCGCGTGTCCTTGCGGAAACCCGGGATCTGCAATCCCGAACGCATGATCTGGTTCGCTTGGCTGCGCGCGTCCAGACCTGCGGTCTGGACCCAGAAGAGCGCGAACACGACGCTGAACACGATGAAGATGAGCATGTACACGAGGGATTGCGCGATGACCAGGCCCGTCAGGCTTCCTGAGACGCCAAGCTGCACGAGATTGTGCGGCGTGACCCAACCGACAAGCGTGGTGGTCCAGTTCGCACCCACGAGCCGCGCGATGATCTGCACGTTCGCAAGCAGTGCCGCGGTCAGGATGACCGGGATGTTGCTCGTGTAGAAGAACGCCAAGGGCCAGCGGATCCCGTGTCCGCGCACGCGTGCGAACGACAGGGGGATCTCGACCTTCATCGCTTGCGTGTACACCGCGACCACGAACACGACGATCGTGAACGCGATCGTGAGCCCGGCGATGGCCGCCGTCGTCATGTCGCCTGCGGCGACCGACTGGAACAGTTGCCAGACGCGGCCGGCGCTGTACTGCGCACCCTCGGCCGCGAGGCCGCTCTTGAATGGGCTAAACAGCTGGATGAAGATCCCCTGCGACACGCCGGCGGCGATGAACAGCGATATGCCGCTGCCGAAACCCCACTTGCTCACCACCTCATCCATGAACATGACGAGGATACCGCCGATGAAGATCTGCAGGACGAGGATCCACGGCGCGATGCCCGCTGCAGGCGACAGGCCGCCCAGGCGCACGTACACCCAACCTTCGAGCACGACGAACGCGATCGCGAGGAGCTTCTGGACACCCTGATAGCGGCGCTTGCCTTCGTGCGATGCGAGGTCGAAGCGGATGATGCCTGCGCCGTTGAGCAGCTGCAGCACGATGCTGGCGGTCACGATCGGACCGATGCCCAGCGAGATGAGGCTACCGAAGCTCGCGCCCAAGACGGTACTGAGGAACTCGAATTGCGCCAGCGCGTTCGCGCCCAAGCCAAAAAGCGGGATGAGACCGAGGAAGAGGTATAGGATGAGGACCGAGAGCGTCCAGGTGATCTTCTGCTTGAAACCGAGTTTGCCCTTGGGGCCCTCGATCTCGGGCAGGTGCGTGATGATCTTGTCCAGGAAGTCCCCGACTGCCAAGTGTGTTCCCCCCAACCTCTCCTGTCCTCACCGGGGCGCGTAGGCGTTTAAAAGGTTTGGGGTGGCGTCCTGGGGGTCAGCTTCAGGAGACCCGACACCGCGAACCCCGAAACAGGACGCGAGCGATGTGTGCCGCGGCAAAACAGCAGACGGAAGAGCAATCTGTGCGTATCCCCCACACGTCATTTATATACTCCCTCCGCCGGTACGTTCCTGGATGCCCGCGACGAAACACGCTCCTTGGCTCGAGATCATCCTTGGTGGCGGGCTCGCATTGTGGCTCTCACTCATCCTCCTGCTGGAACTCGAGGTGGAGCCGTTGCACGCGATCCTGTGGCTCGTGACGGTCGCGATCGCGATCGCCGGGATATCGCTCATCGCGGTCGCGAAGCAGCGCCAGTACGGGAAGGCGATGCTTGCGCTCGCGCTGTGCGCGGCAATCGCCATCGCATTCCTCACGACCGATCTGCAGGCGAAGGTCATCCCGTTTTGCGGCGATGGCACGTGCCAAGCCGGTGAGTGCGCAGAAGGGTGCGCGGATTGCGCATCGGCCGCCTGCGTCGATAGCGTCTGCCAGCCGTCGATAGAGAACTGCGCGACAAGCGCCGACTGCGCCTGCACACCAGGCCGCGCGTGCGCACCTCAACGCGTGAAAGCGGCTCCCGATCCGTACGGGTGCGTGGCTATCGCGTGCGGTGACGGGTTCTGCGACGCGTCAGGAGAGGACCGTGGAACCTGCTGCACGGATTGCGGATGCGCGAGCGGGTTCGCGTGCCGCCAGAACAAGTGCTACTTCCAGCCGCCGGACCTGCGCACGGCCGATTACCTCCTGGACGCGCGATTCAGCGCGACATCGCTTGCGGTGAACCCCACGCTCGCCGATGAGAACGGCGTTGCGCGACCCATCGCCGCAGTCA
>CAYNGK010000001.1:5668-35603 GCA_964396935.1 uncultured Methanosarcinales archaeon
TCCGCAAGCGCCGCGGCGCGGTCGAACGTCGTCATGCCAGCACCATCGCCGCAGTCATCATCGACGTGAAGCGATCGATTGCGCGCAACGCGAGCGCCGTATTCGCCCTCGGCCCATATGCGACCCGCACCGTGGCGATAGGCGACATCATTCCCGGGACGAATGCCACCG
The DNA here is from genome assembly GCA_964396935.1 of uncultured Methanosarcinales archaeon. Lineage (GTDB taxonomy): Archaea > Nanobdellota > Nanobdellia > Woesearchaeales > UBA525 > UBA525. The sequence goes on from CAYNGK010000001.1 coordinate 5,840, forward strand.
CCACCTGGCGCATGGAGGCGCGGGATCTGCGGCTCACGCCGCTCTCGGTGATCAACGACACGCGCGTGAACCTCACGATCACGACCGAGTACTACGATGCGCAAGGCGTGCGCCATCGGCAGGTAGGAACGCACACCATCACGATCCGCGGGCGCTCAACACTCGACGCGTACGGGCACCGCGCGTTCTACGTCACGCCACAAGACGTCCCCGCGCTCGGGAACACGCCGGAGGACATCTGGAACGCGCTTGGCAAACGCGTGCGGTTCGATAGCAGCGCACGCATCGGCGACAGCACCATCCGATTCCCCGTCGAGACGATCGCGTCGGGCGCGGGGAACACGGAAGAGATCGCCGCCACCTACGCAAGCGCGCTGCTGCGCGCGGGATTCGCGCCTGCGCTCGTCCAGACGGACCTAGGCACGGTCGTGTGGGTGCGCGACGGGGCCCGGCAGCTGATGGTCGACCCGCGCCGCATCGGCGAGCCGCTCGAGAACGCGATCGTGAGCACGCCCGGGTATTCGCTTGAGGAGATCCGCGATGTGTGGCAGGAACGGAATGCCACCGCGCCAGTGCACATCGGACCGGAACTCATCCCCGGCGCGCTCCTGAGCGTGCACCAGAACTTCACCGTTACCTGCGAGAGCACAGGACCGCGTGCGATCGCGCTGACAATCGTCGAGAACGGCGGTCTCGTGACCTCACCGGTGTGCGGCACGAGCCGTATCCTGCGCGGCACGGAACTGATCGAGGAACGCGAGACGTGCGTGACCGTGCCGCCGATCGACCGCGTCGTGTTCCGCCACGGCTGGACGGGCACGGGCAGCTGCGCGACGATCCGGCACGAGTTCGCGATACGCAACGCGTGAACGAGAGCGTAGATGAGGAAAAGAGGATCACGCCAAGAGGAGGTTCACTCCTGGTCGGCCTTCGCTGGCTTCTTTGGCGCCTTCTCCTTCTTCTCGACAGGAGTCGCCTCAGCAGCCTTCTTGGGCGCCTTCTTCGCGCGCTCGGCAGCGACCTTCTCGACACGCGCGGCCTTGACCGCGTCCTTGTCGGTGACGCGCACGGCTGTGACGGAACCGCCCGCCTTCTCGACTTTCGCGATCGCGCCAGGCGTCGCTTCCTCTACCGTGATCGCGAGCTTGCGCGCAACGCGGCCAGCGCCAAGGAGCTTCGTGTACCCCATCGCGCCCATATCGATCGCGATGACACCGCCCTCCACGGTCGCGTGACCGCTCGCGACGAGCGCGTCTGCGATGCTGGAGAGGTGACTGACATTGATCGTGACGTTGTCGGAACCGCGCCAGGAGAAGAATCCCTTCTGCTCAGGATTCTTACCGCCTTGTCGGCTGCCCGATTGCCAGAAGGACGGCTTCTTGGAATCCGCCTTCTTGCCCGAACCGGCGTTTCCGCGACCGCCGCGGTGTCCACCGCCGCGGTGCTTCTTCATCGAGCCGTAGCCGTGGGTCTGGGACCCGCGCAGGCGGGAGTTCTTCTTACGCTTGCGTGCGGTCATGATTACATCATCCTCTCAAGCAGGGCATCCATGCCCTTGGGCCGGTAGCCGAGTGCGCCACCGTCCTGATAGCCGACCTTCGTGCCCTTGTGGCCGAAGCCGCCGCGCGGCGGACTGAGCGGGAACACGCCGACACCCTTGCCGGCCGCATCCTTGATCTCACGGCGCTTCGCCTTGATCGCTGCGATCGTGGATTCCTGGACCGGGCCGAACGCGATGAAGTCCTTGCACAGCTGCATCTGGCCACGCACGAGGCGCGAGTCAGGCACGATGACACAGACCATCTTGCGGCGGAGGCGCAGATCGAAGAGCGTCTTGCGCACGTCATGGCGCGAACCGATCAAGCCGCGGATGAGCACTGCAGCGAGCATGCCGCCCGTGTGCGTTGCCGTCTTCTTGGGCGCGGCCATCTTCTTTGGAGCTGGTGATTCTGTCATGGTGCTCACTCCGCAGTCTCAACAGGGATGGGCGTCGCTTCCTTCTTGCGCTCGCCGCCTTCGAGGATCTTGAGCTGCTGCTTGTACGCGTCAGTCGTCTTGATGCGCGCGAGCTGGCGCAGCGCGTCCTCGACCGCGAAGATCATGTTCATGGTCGAACGCGTCTGGCCGAACGCCTTGCTCCAGACGTTGCGGATGCCCGCGAGCGCGAGGATCTTCGCGCACTCCTTCTGGACGCACAGGCCCTTGCCTTTCGGCGCGGGCATGAGACGGATCAGGACGCTGCCGCACTTGCCCTCGACCGCGAACGGGATGCTGTGCGCGTTCTCGGCGTTGTCTTCCCAAGAACCGGTGCCGCGCGTGATGCGGAACACGTTGAGCTTCGCCTGGCGCAGCGCCTTCTCGCGTGCCGGGACGGTCTCCTTCGCGCTGCCCATGCCGATGCCGATGTGGCCGTTGCGGTCGCCCACGACGCAGATGGCCGTGAACTTCGGCTTGTTGCCTTCCATCGTCTTCTTCTGGGTGTTCTTGAACAGGCGGCGCTGACCACCACCGAACTTCCCCTTCGCCTGACCGATGAGGAGGAACTCCGCCTCGAGCGGGATGAGCATCTCTGCGATCTGCGGCTCAAGGATCGCCTGGCCGGAGTTGAGGATCTCGTCGATCGTGGTGATCTCCTTGTTCTTGACCGCACGGCCCAAGGAGGTCCTTGGTTGCCACGCGTCCGGATTGAAGGGGGGGAGCTCTTCGGTCATAGGGTCACTTCTGGATCTTGCTCTTCACGGTCGCGACCTGCTGTGCGAGACCGTCGTTGATGTGCGCGCCGTCCACGCGTTCCTGCGTGGGCAGCACGTCTTCGCTCACGCGCACCGCGAGCCCGCCATCAAGCGCGCCCTTCGCGACCGCGTAGATGCGGCCGCCCTTGTGGTGCGTGTGCAGGCCGATGTCGAGGATCGCGTCCCCGTCCATCTTGCCCTTGAACTTGCTCGCGAGCAGCAGGCCCGTGAGGTACGCGGCCGGGGTGTTGCCCGTCGCGCCCTTCCAGCCGAGCTTGCGCAGGTCGGTCGCGCGCGCGGTGACGAGGACCTTGTCCCCATCGGGATCGTACGAGACGATCTGCGCCTGGACGCTCTTGTTGCTCGCGCGCACGACGAGACGCGGCATGGCGCTTTTCAGCATGACGAGGCGCTTGCGGTAATCCGTCCTGCCCGCGCGCTTGCGGCGATACTGGATGACGATCGGTTTGGTCATGGTGCTCACTCCTTCTTCGACTTCGCGGGACGAGTCGCCATGTTGCGTTCGTTGATGAAGATCTTGATGTGGCGCACGCTACGGAAGAACCCGCCCGCGCTCTTGTTGTACAGGTCGCGGTAGCTCTCGTTCGTGAGGATCTTCTTCGCGCGCAGGTCGTGCAGGAACTCGCGTTGCGCGCGGACCTTGCTGATCCACTCGCGCTTCGCGGGGTTGCGCGCGGTCGCCTTACCCTCGTGGCTGCCGCTGCCTTTTCGCAGGCCCTTCGCGCGCTGGCCAGCGGCCTTGCGCGCGCGCGAGCGGCTCACGCTGCGCACGGGAACGACCGTGATCGCGCCCTCGCCGATGAGCTGACGGATGTCCGTCTTCGTGATCGCCGCCTTGATATCGTTGAGGCGTGCGGGATCGAACGTGATGCGGTGCGCGCTCGCCTTAGAGACGATGCCGGCGAGGCGTTTCTGGAGCGTGAGGTCGTACGTCATCGGTCAATCACTCCTTCTGCTCCTGCTTGCCGCCCTTGGCGTGGTGGTGCTCCTGATCGTGCGCGTGGTCGTGCGCGTGCGCATCGGCCTTCGCAGGTGCCTTCTCCTCCTTCTTCTTGGCACCGGACGCCTGGCGCGCGGCTTCCTGCGCCTGCGCCTTCGTCATGCGCGCTTCCTTGCGCTTGGCCTTCGCGGCGTGCGCTTCCTTGATGCGCGTGACGGTCTTCTCGGATGCATTCGCGATCGCGAATCCCTTCGCGCGCGCCGCCTCGATGATCGTGAGCTTCTTGCGGCCGCCGAGCTGGCCGTTGAGGATGACGCTGTGCGACTTCGGGTCGAGCGTCGCAAGCGTCGCAAGCGTCGCCACATTCGTCGGGCGCAGGCCCGCCTTGTCCAAGCCACGCACGGCGACAGGAGTCTGGTACCCGCCGCGCAGGGGCTTGCGGTATCCCTTGCGGTTGTCACCGATCTTGCTGTGCAATCCCTTGGGGGAGCGCCAGCCTTCCTTCATGCTGCGCTTGTGCGCGTCTTGGCGGATGAACTTTGGCTGTCGCCGCTTGAGGGTCGCCTTGACCTTCAGGAGCCGCTGTTTCTCGTTCGTCATGGTGATCAGACCTTCTTCCCGTCTTTCTCGATGATGTAGATGCCGTCCTGGAACACCCGCGGGTCGAACCCGGGGCGGCGCGTCAAGAGCTCGATCGCGCCGGCCTGGTTGCCCGCGCGCTCCTTGCTCGCGCTCTCGACCACGATCTCCTGGCCGTCGATCTTCACCGACACGCCTTCCATGGTCGTGAGGACACGGGGGACCGCTTCGCCGATGAAGTTCTTGACTTCGAACCTGTTGCCCTTGAGCGTGACGCTCATCGGGAAGTGGCCCGAGCAGATCTTGAGACGGTACACGTGGCCTTCAGACACGCCACGCACGAGGTTCTTGATGTGCGCGCGGGCGGTCTGGAGCGTGCGCTTGTCGTTACGCGACGGACCTTTCGAACGCAGGACCACGAGGCCATCCTCGACAGCGATCGTGACACGCTTGGTCGCAACCACACGCGCAAGCTCGCCCTTGGGGCCCTTGATGCGGATGGACGGACCGTCCATGTGGACCGTGACGCCGGCCGGGATGGGGACCTTTTCCGTGATGTCTTTGATGTGCATGGTGGATCAGCTCTAGTAGGCGTATGCGATGAGGCGGCCGCCGAGGTTCGCCTCTTTCGCCTGCTTGTGGGTCATGATGCCCTTGGTGGTGGTGAGGATGAGCACGCCGAAATCCTTCGCGGGGAGGTAGCGCTTCTCGAAGGTGACGAACGCATCGTTCTTCACGTTGAAGCGTGGCGTGATGACGCCGGTCTTGTTGATGCGACCAGCGAGCGTGATGGTGAGGAGATCCCCTTTCAGGTCCTTCGTCGTCTCGTAGCCGGCGATGAAACCTTCCTCCTTGAGGATGTCGAGGACAGCGCGGATGCCGCTGCTGTTGAGGTGCGTCGCGACCTGGCGCTTGCCGAGCCGTTCTGCGTTCAGCATGCGCGAAAGGACAGCTGCGAGGGGGTTGTTCATGGTCATGGGAGCATCACTTGTACTGTTTGAATCCGAGCTCGGTCGCGTTCTCGCGGAAGCATTGGCGGCAAAGGTGCAGGCCGAAGCTGCGGATGTGCGCGCCGGTGCGCCCGCAGCGCACGCAACGCCGCGTCATCTCACCGGTCTTGCGGTCCTTCGGGACGTTGTGCTTGAGGTACTTCTGGCGCTTGCCCGGCTTACCGCCGATCTGCACCAGGACCTTGCTGTGGTGGGAGGTGGTCATCGTCTCATCGCTCCTTCTTGTCGTCGTACTCGCCGACCTTGACGTTGAAGCGGTCGTGCATGAAGCCCATCGCCTCCGCTTTGGTGATCACGTGGCGCTTGCCCAGGCTCGTGGGGCGCAGGCGACGGCGCTTGACGCGGTAGCCCGCGCGCGTGAGTGTGATGCAGGCCTGCAGGCCGATGATACCGATCTCGGGGTCGTACTTCGCGCCATCGATGTCGATGTATTCGGGGATGCCGAAGGACACGTTCCCGTTCACGTCGTAGTTGCGCTCGCTCAGGAGGTTCTCCTTGGATGCAAGCAGGCGCGGGATCATCTTCTGCGCAGCCTCGCCGCGCAGCGTGATCTTGCAGCCGATAGGCAGGCCAGGGCGCAGGCCCCAGCCGGGGATGCGCTTTTGCGTGACCGTCTTGACCGGCGGGATGCCGGTGATGGCCTCGAGCAGCTTGACGCCTTTGTTGAGCAGCTGCGCGTCCTTGCCCGCGCCGATGTTGAGCGTGAGCTTCTCGACGCGCACCGCCTTCATGGGATGGGTCGCCAGCTGTTGTTCCTGTCTTGTCATGGTGATCAGTCCTTAGTTGAGCGAAATCGCCGGTTTGCTCTTGCCGACGACGTATGCGTTGCGGGTGTTGGTGGTGAATGCCGCGCCTTCCGATTCGATCTGGACGACGCCGCCTTCGAGCGACACGATCTGGCCGATCGCGCCGATGTGCTTGCCGCCGATCACGAGGACCGACGCGCCGGTCGCGAGCGGGTAGCGGTCGCCGAGCTTGCCCTCGAGCGAGATCTGCACGCTGTCGCCGGGCTTGTACTGACCCTTCTCGACGAACACGTTGCGGCCGGAAGCGCAGTTGAGCTGCGTCTTGCCGCCCTTGAGGCTCGTGATGCCGATGACCTTCTCGACCGTGAACTCCTCGCCCTTGCGCACCGGCACGAGCGTGAGGAGATTGTTCGCGTTGAGCGTGAGGCGGTGCTTGTGGCCGCCGATCTCGAGGATGTCCATGAAACCGACAGCCGAGTCCACGTCACGCACGAGCGTACCGTTGACCTTGATATCGGTCGCGCGCAGGACCTTGCGGGCCTGGTTCGCGGTCTGGACCACGCCGAGCATATCGCGCATCGCGACCACGACGGGGATCGTGAACGCGATCGGCTGCCCCTTCGGCTTGGGTCGCGTGATGAATGTGACGGTCTTACGCAGGATAGGCCAGGTCTTGGGGGCGATCTTGCGCTTGAGGTGGGATGCGGGCATGATCTTCACTCCTTCTTGTCCTTCTTCAAGCCCGCCGCGCGGCGCTTGTCCGTCAAGTCAAGCTCGACGATCGCGACATTGCTCGCGTGCACGGGGTACGGCACCTTCGTGTTGCCGTCCCGCTTCGTCTGCTCGACCTTGTTGATGATGAGCGTGCTCTCTTTGAGCGACACGCGCTCGACCTTGCCCTCGCGGCCCTTGAACTGGCCGCGCAGGACGCGCACCTTGTCGCCTACACGCACGCGGATGGTGCGCACGCCGTGCTTCACGCGCAGGTCCTTGATGAGCGGCGCGCTCAGGAAGGTGCCCTGGATGTGCAGCGGCGCGTTCACACGATACTTGCGCTGCTTGCGCGGCTGGCTGCTGCCCTTCCATGCGGTGCTGAATCTGGTCTTCATAGTGATCGGTTCCTCATACGATGACGGTCGCTACCTTCGCGACCGCTGGCCAGCGCGATGCGGCCTCCTTGGCGATAGGACCCTTGAAGATGGTCCCCTTCGGGTTCCCCTTCTCGTCCTTGAGCACGACCGCCGAATTGTCCTCGAACGCGACACGCGTCCCGTCTGTGCGGCGGTACTCCTTCTTCTGGCGAACGATGATCGCGAACACGACCTGCTTGCGCATCTCGGGGCGGCCCTTCTTCACGGCAGCCATGACGAGATCGCCGACGGCTGCCGCGGGGATGCGGCCCTTCGTGGTCTTGAGGCCCACGACGCTGAAGATCTTGAGAATCTTCGCGCCGCTGTTGTCGCACGTCTCGACGTACGCGCCCAGCGGCAACGCGCGGTTGATGTTGGCCTTGATCGCTTTCATTGCTCGAGCCTCTTGGTGACGATGAAGTGCTTGGTCTTGCTGATGGGTCTTGTCTCGACGATCTCGACGAGGTCGCCGATCTTCGCGCCGGTCTCATCATGGGCCTTGACGCGCGTGCTGCGGCGCTCGTATCGCTGGTATTTCGCCACGTAGGAGCTGCGCTCCCATTCGACCGTCACGGTCTTGCTCATGCGGTCGCTCACGACACGCCCAGTGAAGGTGCGTCCGCGCGTGCTGACCGGCTTGCCGCCGATGACGGCGACGACGTGCCCAGACGCAGGGGTTGCCTCCTGCGGCTTTGGCGCCTTCTCCTTCTTGGTTGCTTTCTTGGCGACGGTCATGGTGATCTTCCCTTCATTTCAGTTGTTGACTTCGATGGTGTCTGCGTTGAATCCGAGGTGGATGAGCTCGTCCTTGACGCCACGGCGGTGGTCCCCTTGCAGCTCGATCTGGCCGCCTTTCGCGGTGCCGCCGCAAGCGAACTTGTTCTTGAGCCGTTTCGCCAAGTCCTTCATGTCGACCTCGTGTTGGTTGAATCCTGCGATGACCGTGTACGTCTTCCCGAACTTCTTCCGGTCCAGGCTGACCACGATCTTCTGGCTCTCGCGTGCGATCGCCTCGCAGACACAGAGGTCCTTGGGCAGCCCGCACGTTGCGCAGATCGTGCTCATCGCTTCTTCAACCCCTCCTTCTTCGTCTTCTTGCTGTCGGTGATCGTCCGGATGCGAGCGATCGTGCGCTTCATGGAGCGCGCCTTGCCAGCATCCTTGCCGGCACCGCCCGTCGCGATCTGTCCGCGCAGGCGCAGGAGGTCGAGCTCGATGCGCGACTCCTCCTTCTGGAGGTCCTCCCGGGTCTTCTTCTTGAGCTCGCTGAACTTCATGATCGTCACTCCGCCTGCTCCTTGGCAGGCGTCTCCTCGTCAACGGCCGTCTCGACGAACTCATCGGCCTTCTTGGCCGCCTTCTTCGCGGGCGACTTGCGTGCGCTCTTCTTCGCGGGCGCTTTCTTCGCCGCCTTCTTGGCGGCCGGAGCGTCCGCGTCCTCAACGTCCGCCGCAACCGCATCCTCGAGCTCTGCGACCGCCGGGTGGCTGGTCACGTCTTCAAGGACAGGTGCGTCCTCGATGAGGTCGATGCGGTCCGGCAGGATGGTCGTCGGGGGCATCACGCTGACCTTGATGCCGACGACGCCCGTCTTGAGCTTCGCGATGCGATAGGCGATGTTGACACCCTCGACGGCGACGTCGCCGCACTTCTTGAGGTAGCCGTTGTAGAAGCGCCACGTCTTGGCGCGGGAGCTGGGGATCTTGCCGCTGATGAGGATCTCGACGCCGAGCGCGCCGCTGCGCATCGCTTCGGACATCGCCTTGTGGCCGACGCCCTTGAAGCGGCCGGCACCGAAGCGCTCGAGCGAGTTCGAGATCATCTCCGCGAGGATCTCAGGCTCGATCATCGGGTTGCCGAGCTCCGCGATCTCGATCTGCGGGTTCTCGAGGCCGAAGCGTTCCTTGAGCTCGACGGTGAGCTTCTGGATGCTCGAGCCGCCGCGGCCCACGACGAGGCCTGGCCTGGAGCAGCTCACGAGGATCTTCTCGCCCAGCGGCGTGCGCTGAAGCCTGACGCCGGCGACGCCGACCTTCCCGAGGGAGTTGAAGATGTGTTCCTTGATCTGGAACTCCCGGAGGTTCTGCTGGATGAACTTGCGTTCGATGGCCATGGTGATCAGTCCTGCGCGGCCGCTTTCTTCGCGGGCGCTTTCTTCGCTCTCTTCTCCTTCTTCTCGTCGGCGGGCGCTTCGGTCACGATGCACTCGATGTGCGCGCGCTTCGTCTGGTTGCGGAACTTCGGGCGGTTGCGGTAGTTCTCGGCCGCACGGTTGACCGCGATGTGCGAGATGACCAGCTCGCCGGCGAGGCCGGCGTTGGTCGCGTTTGATTGCGCGTTCTTGACGAGCTTGAGGAACAGGTCGGAGCCCTTCTGCGGATAGCGGCCTGCGGCGAGCGGACCGCGTCGGTGGCCGATCGCGTTCGTGAATCGCTTGTAGGGGATCGCCTCCTCCTTGCGCAGCACGCGCTCGAGGGTCTGGATCGCACGCACCACAGTCATGCCGCGCAGGAACGCCGCGATCTCCATCGCGACCTTCGGGCTCATCTGCGCATCGCGCAGCATCGCCTTCCCCGCTTTCTGCGGGAGGACCTTGGGCATGTACAGGTGTGTCATGGGATCATTCCTACTACTTCACGCTCACCGAACCGGCCGCTTTCGTGGCGCCGACACCAGGCGAGGTGTGCTTGACCATCTTGCGCGTGAGCACGAACTCGCCCAAGCGCATCCCGACCATCTCCTCATTGATGTGGACCGGGACATACTCCTTGCCGCTGTGCACGAGGATGGTCTTGCCGACCATCTGCGGCACGACAACCATCTCGCGCGCCTGCGTCTTGACGTTGTCGCGCTTGCCGACTTTTCGCAGCAGGGACTTCTCTGCCTCGGTCTGGCCACGCAGGAGCGTGCGGCGCGAGCGGCTCGGGATGAGCTGCGCGAACTCCTTGATGCTCATCTGCTGGAGCTTGTCAAGCGTGAATCCCCGGTACGTGAATTCTTTCTTCGCCATAGTCAATCAACTCTTGCGTGCGCGCACGCCGCGGGCGCGACCCGTCTTGCGCGGGCGGATCATACCGACCATGCGGCCCGGCGGTGCGTTCTTGGGCGCGATCGTCGGCCTGCCCTTGCGGCTGGTGCGCTTGCCGCCGAAGGGGTGGTTGACCGCGTTCATCGCAGCAGCCACGACCTTGGGCCAGTAGCGGTTCTTGCTCTTCATCTGGTGGAACTTCTTGCCTGCCTTGACGAACGGCTTCTCGAGCCGACCGCCACCCGCGACCGTACCGAGCGTCGCTCGGCAGTTCGGGTGGAATGCCCGGCGCTTCTTGCTGGGCAGGAGGACCATGATGCGATCGCCTTGGCGTGCGAGGACGCGCGCGGCGACGCCGCTGCCACGGGCGAACTTGCCGCCGTCGCCCGGGAAGCTCTCGACATTGAACACGAGCGATCCTTCGGGGAGCTCGGCGAGCGTGAGCGTGGTGCCCAGGCGCGGTTCGCCCATGCCGACGCTGATGACGTCGCCGACCTTCGCGCCCTCGGGTGCGATGAGGAGGCCTTCTGTCGCGTCGTCGAACTGGACCTTGAGCAGGGGCGCGCTGTGGAAGCGGGAGGTGATGATGTCCGTGACCGTGCCGTTTTGGCTGGTCACCGGGAGCTTGACGTCACCGGGGCCGTTGAAGCCGTTCGCGCGCCACGTCGAGGCACCCTTACCGCGCTTCTGCTGGATCAGGCTCTTACCCATCTTACATCAACCCCAGCTTCGTCGCGACATCGATCGCGGGTGTGGATGGCGCGAGGCGTACGTATGCTTTCTTCGCGTTCTCCACATCGTTGTGCGTGTTCACCCGCAGCACCTTGACGCCGAGGAGCCGCTCGATCTCCTGCTTGATCTGGGGCTTGGTCGCCTTGCGGTCCACGATGAAGACGAGCGTGTTTTGCGTGTCGATGCCACGCACGCTCTTCTCCGTCGCTACTGGGTGCTTGATGATGCTCATGGGTGATCACTCATTGCTTCTTCGCTGCCGCCTTCTTGGGGGCCGCCTTCACGGGTGCCTTCTTGGGCGCGGCGGCGGCCTTCACGGGCGCTGCCTTCTTCTGGGGAGACGCGCCCTTGTAGGACGCGGTGAACAGGAGCTCTTTCGCGAGGCGATCGATCGCCGACTTCGAGTACAGGACGAGACGGCCAGGGGCCGCGCCGGGAGCGAGGAGCTCCGCGTTCACGCGGTGCACCGCGACCACATCGGCGCCGGGCAGGTTGCGCGCGGCAAGCGCGAGCGGAGCCGCATCCTTGGCGACGACGAACAGGATGCTCGTCGGGGTCTTGTAGCGGCGGCCACGCATCTTGCCTTTGCCGGAGCGGATGCGCGTGACGCCGGCACGCTCGAGTTCAGATGCGAACCCGAGGTGGACGAGCGCTGCCTCGAGCTGCTTTGTGGTCTTGATCTGCTCGAACGCCTCATCGACAATGAATGGGAAACCGGCCGGGACCTTGTGGCCGCGCGCGCCGACAATGCTCGCATCGACGGTCGCTGCGAGCGCGCTGCGGATCGCCTTGCGGTTCTCGGTCGTGTTGACCTTCTGCGTCCAGTCCTTGAACGGCTTGGGCGGGTGCGCGCGGCGACCGCCAACGGTGCCTGCGGCGAGCGCGCCAACCCAGTTGAACTGGGTACCGCGACGGGTGTGGACCTTACGCGGGACGCGGCTGATGCCCTTGCCGTAGCTGCCGCGGTAGTCGCGACGGCGGCGGGAGACGCGCGTGCTGTGGCGCATACCTGCATCGCCGTACCCGCCGTACGCTTGGCGGTTCGCGGCTTGGATCGAGAGGACCGCACGCTGGATGAGGTCAGGGCGGATCGCTTCGCTGAACTGGATAGGGAGGTGCGTGGACCCCGCGTCCGTGTTCTGCGCCGTCTTGATCTTGAGCGTGTTCATGGTGTTCACTTGCCCTGCTGGCTCGCGAGCGCGATCTCCTCGATTGCGGGCGCAGGGATGCTGCGCTTGAGGCGGATCGGCTTGAGGATGGTGATCATGCGTTTCTTGGGACCGGGGATGCTGCCTTTGACGACGAGGAACTCGTTGCCGGTCTTGCCCGTGCCGTAGTGCATGAAGCCGCCCTCGAGGTTGACCTCTTCGGGCTTGTCGGTGATCTTGAGGATCTGGTTGTTGTACTGCACACGCTGGTGGTAGCCCATCTGACCCGCGAACGCGACGCGGTACATCGTATGCTGCTGGCCGAACCACGCGCCGATGTTCCCCGGGCGGCGGCGACCCTTCTCGGTCTTGTGCGGCTTGAGGTTGATGCCGAAGCGCTTGACCGGGCCCTGGAAGCCGCGGCCAGTCGTGACCGCATGGAAGTCCGCGTACTCGCCTTCCTTGAACAGCTCGCTTGCTTTGATGTCGCGGCCGACAAGCGCCTTCGCCGCCTCGATCTTCTCGGCCGGGGTCTTGCCGCCCAAGCCTACTTCGAAGATCTGCGGCTTCTTCTGACCCGTGCCCGTCATGCTGGGCTGGGTGGAGACGAGAACGGTGACATCGTCGAGATCGGCAGGGAAGGAATCGAGGAGGGCAGCGGGGTTCTCCGCGTGCTTCTTGTGGGGGACCTTGCGGGCGAGATGCTTGTCCTTGCCCGCGACGATCGTCTCCTTGACGACCTTGGTCCCGTACGTGTCCTTGCGGTAGCCCCGGACGCTGTAGATGCGCACGGGGGGGCATTCGAGGATCGTGACCGGGAGCGCGATGCTCTCGTTCTTGGTGATGCTGTTCTTGTAGGAATCGAACGCCTTGACCTGCGTCATGCCCATCTTGTAGCCGGCGAACGCCAGGAGGCCCTCGCCCTTCTTCGCGAAGGAACGGACGCGCGCGTAGGACTTGTTGGCCCTCTTACGAGGCCAGAACTGCATGCTCCCGTGGCGCGGTTGGTGTGGCTTTGGCATTGCGTTTCCTCAGTGCCAGAACGCGTAACGGCTTCAGAACGGACGTGAGCCCGTCGTACTGAAGCGCGTATTCGCGCCAGGCGTGGGCAAGTGGTCTCGACGAGGGTCCTACCCGCGTCGACTTGCTAGGACGAGGGGAACGGCCAGCCGTTTAAAAAGGTATCGGGTGCGGGGGGAGAAGTATATTGGTCTATCCGCCTTGCGCGTCGACCAGATCACCCATACACGAGTGCCGGGTGGAAGTACACGCGCTTGCCCGCGTACGCGATCGTGGGGGCTCGTTCGTCTTCCTCGTGGTCGCCGTCGCACACCCGGACGTGGTAGAGGCGCAGCCGCGCGAAGAACGGCGCGGGTTGTGGCTCGGCGACGAGCATCGGGACGGTCTCGAACCCCTCTTGGGGCGCGTCGAAAAGCACTTGGACCCCGCCGAGGTGCGTATCGATGGACATAGCTCGTCAGGGAAGCCTTCTAGATAGTAAAGCTTACGTTCCCCGAACAGCCCTTTTAAAGTAACTACTATAAAGTGATTACATTTAGAAACATTTATATACCTCTCCTCACGACATACCTTGGGGAGTTAACACTATGGCACATGATGATCAGAAGAAGAATCTCGAAGGGCAAGTCAACAGCAAGGCGCCGTGGGTCGTGTTCTACACGAGTCCCACCGACACCGGAGGGCTCTTGCCGCTCTGGGCCGGGTCATTCAACGAGAAGCAACGTATGGAAGCGTGCGACAGGTACGTTACCGAGTTCATCCTGGAACCTGCGGCGCTGCTTGGCGCCGTCCAGAACGTGAAGGCGGATTGCAAGGCGCAGATGGATGCCCTGCCGGCCGATCACCCGCACCGCGGCAACTACCAGCGCATGTACGATTCGTTGGAGGAGCAAGAGATCGCCATCGCGGATGGCCTGCGCCGACACGCGGATCTCACGATGAAACTGCCCCAGTTCACTCCGGAAATCGCGCAGGTCGTCGTGCAAGCGGTCCACAACACCATCTTGCGCACACCGACGCCGATCGCGAGGAGCGTATCCCGTCTCGACAAGGCGATGGCGGACTATGCCGGGTATCGCAAGGAGATCGCAGAGATCAGGGCGAGCCTCGAGGCAACTGCGGAAGGATTCGCAGACAGCGCGAAACGACGAGCAGAGACACCACTCGTCGAGCAGGGATTTGTGGACGATATTACGGCTTGTTTCCACCAAGCAGGTGAAGAATTCAAAGCGCGCACTGCAGAAATCAACGAGCAGGATTCACGCCTCGACAAAGCGATAGAGACCTACGACGGGTATCGCAAGGAAATCGCAGAAATCAAAACGAGCCTCGAGACAACCGCCAAAGGATTCGCAGAGAGCACACACCCACACACAGAGACACCGCCAACGTCACTGCTCGACAAAGCGATAGAAAACTACCCGCACGATAAGAAGACTATCGGCGACCTCAAGGTCGGCCTCGAAGCAACAGCGAATGGATTCGCAGAGATCGCGGACACCCTGAAGCCCAAGAAGGAGGGTGAGTGAACCATGGCAGAAGAGGACAATAAACCCGACTACACGTCCAACGGCACGTCAGGGCAACCCGGCGAGAACTACACGCCAGGCCAGCAGACGCCCAAGGAGACCGCTGACGCGATCCACGACCTCACGAAGAAGAGCACGGACACGCCACTGGTCGATCCGGAGAAGCTCAAGAGCTTTGAGGAGCAGCTGCGCGAGATGAAAGAGGAGTTCGAGCGGCGCAGGGCGAAACGCTCATAAACAGGTCATTACGGACCGCACCCCCATGGATCTCGACCAGCGGACGTTGCAGCACATCGTCGACACGAACCTCATCGGCAACGCGAACCTCCTCGCGCTCGCGCACGGCGCGCTCGCAAGCGAGCACGGCAACGCCTTGCCTCGTTGCTACCTGTTCACGCGACGGACGCCGGATACGGATGGCCCGCTCGCAGACGATCCGCTCGGGAAGACCATCTACCCCAACGTGCTGCACATCAAGCGGTGCGATTGGGATGGCGGCTCGCTCATCGAGATCAAGGAGAACGGTCGCGTGCGCTTCGCGGCGATCCCCATACCATACACGAAGGAACCGACCGGACCGTGCATCACGGTCGGTGGCGAGCGATACCAGATCGCCGTGTACGAACCGGGCAGCTGGAGCGCCGCGGTGCAGCGCGCGTACAGCAACCTCAAACAGTAGGCTTCTTCGCGCGCTTCTTTGGCGCGATCAGCTCGGCCTTGCGTTTCGCGTACTGCACGGGATTCTTGATGACCGCGCATTGGCTGTCGGGATAGCATACGCCGAGCTGCTGGTAGAACTCACGGCACGAGGGGGGCGGATAGCGTTCGCGCTTGGTGCGCAGCATGCGCACGTGACCCTGGATGAGCACCTCGCGTAGCGGCTCGGGGTTCCCCTTGTTCCACTCGTGCAAGCGCGCGTCGATCATCTCCGGCGACCAGCCGGCGAGGATGAGGAAGTTCGTGAGCGCGAACATCGCGCGCTTCTTGCCGTCCTTGAGCCCCTCGAGGATACGCCGCATGCAGGGCGGGAACAGCTCCTCAGGGATCGCCTCTGTCGGGATCTCCTCCGCCGCGCGCGCCTTGAGCGCGAGCGAACGATTGCGCTCAACCGCTTGCGCCGTATTCCACGCCTTGTGCGCGAGATCCGCTGCCTCGCCTGGCGCCGCAAGGTCGGGATCGAGGAAGGTGCGGTCGAAGGATATCGTCTCCGGACGCGCGTCCTCCTTGCGGAATCGCAGGACCTCATCCGGACCGATCGGGACGCTTGCGAGACCGCTTTTCTCGTGCAGCGAGTACGCCATACGGTACAGGTGGCGGCTCGCCAGGAGCACCGTGTCGATCTCCACGATCGAATCGATGCGGAAGCGGACGATGTGCGCGTGCTTCTTGTCGACGCACTCGGACTTGGAGACGAGGTACGGGTTCATCAGGCGACCGCACTTCCGGCACACGCGTGCCGCGTCATCGATGACCTCCATCTCCTCACGGGAATAGCGCTCAACAGGTCGGTTCCCGCAGCCCGGATTTGGGCACGCGAAGGCGTGCTGCTCCTTGACAGACAGGACCTTGTTGCACGACGGGCAGAACCGCTCGAACAGGTCCTCTTTTGGCTTGCCCACGCGCGCGGCGAACCGCTCGAACGTGTCGCGTACCTTGCCACCGAACACGAGCTTGTCGCCGTCGATGCGCACGAGGCCGTTACGCGCGTCGCCGATGTACGCGACGAGGTACGTGGCGATGGCCCGCGGGAGTTCCGGGAAGAGATCTTTTGTTGGTCGCTCGTTCCCGTCGGCGTCGAAGATCACGGGCGGGAACGCCTCGAACGGGACGCCGATATGCCAGCCCTTGTTCCCGCTGAACTTCACGGTCACGCCCTCGATGCCGTGCGCGCGCAGGGCCTGGATGAACAGGAACGCGGTGAGGCGGCTGATCTGCCAGTCCTTCGCGTCGATATCGAGCACGAGGTCCCAGCCCGTGCGCAATCCATCGAGCTCCTTGCGCGGCATGCCGGTCTGGATGGCGAGCGGGTTCTCCCATCGTTCCTCGGACGCGTGGAAACTCGTGGCCTTGCGCACCGCGAACGCGATTACGTCGGCCGGGTATGAGAGCGCGTCGGGTCGTTTGCCGAACCCCTCGCCATAGCGCGGGCTCACCTCGCGCGCCTGCGCGTGGCGCACGATCGCCTCTTGGACTTCGCGGCGCTTGTAGTAGCGCAGGAAGGTCGAGAGGCGCGCGGTGGGGAGCTGCTCCGGCATGTATCGACGGAGGGACCGGTGCCTTAAATGAGTTTGGTCGGGATGGCTTGTGGCCGGTAGGGGTCGATACCTTTATAGCGTCGGAACACGGCTCCACGACCTGTGCCCCTCGCCCGTCTCATCATCGCATCCAGCAAGGACAGCGATATGCGCTACGCGACCGGCCTGGACATCCCCGACCCGTTCATCTGGGTACGTCTCGGGGAGGGGGCGAAGCGCAAGGAGTTCGTGATCGTCTCCAAGCTTGAATACAGCCGTGCCAAGAGGGAGTCCCGTTCCGGCGTCAAGGTCGTGCTCCTGGAGAGCATCGATACGGAAGATCTGCGCATCGCGGGCCGGCCGAAGGGGCTTGCGGACAGCGCGGCGGCGTTCTTGCGTTCCTACGCGGTCGGCGAAGCGGCAGTGCCGCCCCAGATGTGGGCGGTCCATCTCGATCGCGTGCGTGAGCACGGCATCCGCGCGCGCATCGAACAACCGTTCTTCCCGGAACGGCGCACGAAGACGCAACCCGAGATCGCAGCGATCAAACGCGTCGGCTTGGTCGCGAAAAAAGCGTTGCGCCACGCGCTCGACCTGATCCGCGCCGCGACGATCGATTGGGACGACCGGCTCATCCTCGACGGCAAGCCGCTCACGAGCGAGCGCGTGCGCGAGGAGATCGAGCGCGTGTTCCTCGCGCACGGGTGCGCGTCGAACGAGACGATCGTGAGCTGCGGCGAGCAGGCGGCGATGCCGCACCATCGCGGCACCGGGCCGCTGTACGCGGGCGTGCCCATCATCCTTGACCTGTTCCCGCGCGACACGCGCACCGGGTACCATTTCGACATGACGCGGGTCGTGGTCAAGGGCACGCCTGGCAAGGAGGCGGTGAAGCTCATCGGCGCGGTGAAGCGCGCGCACGCGGAAGCGCTCGCCGTTGTGGCGCCGGGCAAAGCGAGCGGCGTGCACGCGGCGGCGGTCGAGGTGTTCTCGCGCCTCGGGTACAAGACGACCGACGAGGAAGGGTTCATCCACAGCATCGGGCACGGCCTCGGTCTGGACATCCACGAGGGACCGCGCGTGAGCGAGAAGAGCCCTGACGTGCTCCAGCCCGGTGATGTGATCACCGTCGAGCCGGGATTGTACTACAAGGATATCGGCGGCGCACGCATCGAGGATACGGTGCTCGTGACGAAGAGCGGTTGCGTGAACCTCACGAACCTGCCCAAGGCGTTTTTCTTGAAGTGAGTGGCGAGCCCAATAAGTAACCACTCAATAGGAGAGAATCTAGGAAATGCTTAAAAGCGGTGTAGCGGCTCCCTCCGTCAGATGATACGCGTGGGGACCTGCACCACAGGCACAAGCGCCGAGCGACTCGCGCATCCTTACCGGTAGCCGTCTTGACACGTACCTGCGCATCATCCGCGGACAGATCAACGACGCCGCGCAAGCGGCAAAAGATGAAACTGCGCGCTTCGCGCACGAGACGTTCGCGGACCTCATAGACAAGGAACGCGCAATACTCCAAAAGGAATACAGCGATAGAGGACTGGAGCCGCGGATGGTTTTCGACGGACACGGGCTCCCGCACATACAGGCGTTTCGGACCTACACCGACCTTCTGAAAGCAGATAGGGGGCAATTCGACGGCTTGCTATCGTCTGTCGCCGAATCATACGAGCAGATAGAGGGCGACGACTGGATCAAGCGCATCCGCAAAGACCGGATCGCGAAGCGCGAGACGCAAGTCGTGCTCTCGACTGGATCGCACGACGGGCTTGAGGTGCGCGTCATCGAATGCGCCTACCGTGATGGCGTCGACAAGATCGGGAGGACGACACCATTCTATATCCGTAATGCGGTGACGGAGTATCAGATCGCGTTCGGTGAGCTGTTTTGGAGACAACGCAATGAACATCTCGTCGTCAGAGCGGCGACGAAAGCGCTCGTGAAACCAGAGATCATCAAAAAACACGATGACCTCCAATTCAAATATCACCTGGAAAACCGACATCTCGACACGCCAAGGATCGGCATCCTGCGCAGGCACCGAAAACCTGAAGATTCCGATGTTCGGTTAAACTGCTGCAGGGGCGCATGCTATCAGCTCGAGAACAACATCTGCACCGCGCTACGCCCTCTCTTCGGCCGCGATCTCCGACTCGGAGAGTGGAGGTTGAGAAGCAACAGCGACCACAACGACCTCGTTCAAGGCGATGTGCAGGTGGGTGATCTGATCCGTCACAAAGGAGAGTACCACGGGAGTTATCCATTCTATATATTACAAATCCCCGGACAGCACATCCGCGACGATGATCACGCGGCAAAGATCCGCAAGGCCCTTGAGAAGAAGAGGATCATCCCATGACGCAAACACAGAGTGGAACAGACGAGCAGCACAAGCGCGCTGTTGACGGCACGCGCACCCTCACCGGCGAGCGGCTCGACACGTATCTCAAGACCATTGGTGAACAGGTGAAGTACACCGCTGTCGGCGCAGGAACAGATACCGCGCGCTTCGCGCACGAGATGTTCGGCAAGCTCATTGAGCAAGAACGCACATTCCTCCAGGAACAGCATCGTGCTAGCGGCGCGGAACCATCTCTCGCGTTCAGCGGCAACGGCCTGCCGCATATGGAGTCCTTGCAAGCGGACGCGCAGAAGCACTCCGTCGAGATGATGCGCGATGACGCGGTCTCGGAGCCATCTGCCATACACAAGATCATCAACGAGGACCTGTTGCTGGAAAAGCTGCGTAGGGATCGCATCGATCGACGCGAGACGACCCTACGGCTTGGTCGCGGCGCCAATGGCAGCCTGGAGGTGCGCGTTGCTGACTGCGCATACCGCGATTGCATTGACGATATCGGGCAACGAACACCGTTTTACCTCCGCACCGCGTCAACCGAGTACCAGATCGCGTTCGGTGAATTGTTCTGGACACAGCAAACGCAGTGCTACATCGCGGAGCCGAAAAAAGCAGCGTCACCGACCACACCTGTCATCGATCCGAACAAACTGAAGAAGTATGATGATCTGCGCACGTACTACCCGCTCGAGAATCGGCATCTCACCACGCCGAGACGGGGCATTATGCGCCGCCATACAATCCCGGGTGAACGCCTCACCGTCTTCACCCACACCCACGAGGCACGTGCAACGATGACATTACGGATCCTCAACACGTTGCAACAGGAGTTCTGGCACATCTCAGACAAGGAATCCCTCCTGAACAGCTCGCTGAAAGGCTTGATGACTGCCCTGCAGAAAGAAGTGTACGGGCAGCAGACGCACACCACAGAATTCTGGTTCGGCACGCCACCAGTGCAGCTAGCGAGCGTGACACAGATCGGTAATTACAATGAAGACCGATACGGCGGAGTCAGGCTGGTCATCGACGGCCATCACATCAGAGATGATGCGCATCGCAAACACCTGCAAAAGATATTCGAGAAGAAGAGGATCATCCCGTAAGGGAGTATCACGTCAATCCCCAGAAACCCTAATAAATCTCCCCTGACGCGAGTGGCGCATCGTTCCCGCCCAACGGATTGGCCAAAGCAGTATGCGTAAGGAATCCGAGATCTCCACGTCTACTCCCCTCGATCTCGATGCGCTCTACGATGAGATCGCGAAGGTCCGCGCACTGCGCGTGATCGTCGAGGGACCCAAAGACCAGCGCGCGCTCGAGCGTCTCGGATTCACGCACGTGACGCACCTGAAAGGGCCATTATACAGCGTGGTCGAGGATATCGACGACGAGGAGATCATCCTGCTCACGGACCTCGACGAGCACGGGCGGCAGCTCTACACGCGCTTATACACGGATTTGACGCGTCGTGGTGTGCGCGTGAACAACCGCTTGCGGCACCTGCTGTTCCGTACGCCCGTACGCCACATCGAAGGACTGGCAAGCTATCTCGAGAATGCTGCCGGTGACGTCAGCCGTGCGTAGCGTCGCGGAACACCGCCAACGCTTCCTCTTCGCTCACATGCACCGCATGCTTGTCGGGGTGCAGTTCCTGGATGAGCCGGTACGCGGGCGCTGCCTGGTTCACGACCATCGGGACGCCATCGACGAGATGCGATAGCCCTTCCGCGCGCGCCAAGCGCAACGATACGGACGGACCCCCTTTGGGGAGCACGATGTCGACGATGACGACATCGGGCGCGAGTTCGCGCAGGTAGCGCAACACGGTGCGTGATTCGCCTTCGTTGGATTCCCGTGCGACGGCGTAGAACGCGAACTGCTTGAGCGGGCCGTCGCTGCCCTTGTCGGTCGTGTTCACGACCGCGTCCGGGTGCACGTCGCTGTTGAGCAGCACACCGCGCGAGAGGCGTTCGGGCACCGCGTAGGATTCCATACGCGGGAACTCACCCGTGAGCTCGTGCGCGAGCGCGACCGCCTTGGACACGGTGCGGTTCACTATAGCGAGCGACGCCGCGCCCTCGCGGCCCAGGATGCGCGCGAACTCCTTCGCGACGCCCCCCGCGCCGTAGAGCACGACGTGTGAACCGGCGATGCGCTTGTGCACCGTCACGAGCGCGTCGTCAACCGAACGCGCAAGGCCGAGCGCGTCCGTGTTCGCGCCGTAGAGCACACCGGCGCGGTTGAGGATGATGTTCACGCTCTGCAAGTCGGCGGGCTCTGGCGTGAGGTGCGCCAAGACGGCTTCCTTGAAGCCGACCCCAGCGCCGCCACCGAGGTATTTCGGGTCGGCCGCGAGGTCGTGGAGGATGCGTTGCGCGTCTTTCGGGTTGCCCACGACCATGATATTGCGCACGCGCAATCCCAGCTTCGCGTACAGCGCGTTCCACATCAGGGGGGTCTTCGCGCCGTAGTCGTGCGCGATGAGCGGCACGGTGTAACCGACGAGCGAATCGAGCGAATCGAGGTCGAGCAGCGCCAGGCGTTCCTTGGCGCTCGACGCGTGGTACGCTTCGACCTGACTGCCCGCGACGATCGCTTGCGCACGCGCTCTTCCTGACGGGGTAAGGAGGTAGTCGTTGCTCGCGGGCAAGAGTGCGAGCGCGAGCGTGCCATCCTCAAGCAGGGTGCGTAAGGTCATATCCGAGCGGGGCATCGGGTGGTTTATATGCGTTCGGGAGGGCACCTCAAGGGATAAAAAGCAGCAGCGGTACCCCTCGTCATATGTACACGTTCGTCACGACACCCGGCATCGAGAAGATCATCACCGGCCAGATCTATCCTGGCGTACGAACGAAGATCGATACGGAGCTCGCGCTCCACCGGCACCTGCTCCCGCGCATCGAGAACGGCGAGAAAACGATGACGGTGCGCTACGGCCGTGATCGGATCCGCGTCCCTGCCGGCCCCGAGCTCCCGCTCGTGCTCACGAGCCAGTCCCCATGGCTGGTCGCCGACAAGGAAGCGCACGGCACGATCCGCATCCCACGCTTCACGGTCAAGCGCTTCGGGGAGCTCACGATCCAGGACGCGCAACGCGACGGCTACGCGACGATCGCTGAGCTCACGGACGCCATCCGGCGCATCTACGAACCGCTCCACAAGGCGCCGGTGCTCGACGACGAGTGGGTCTCGATCTACGAGCTGAAGCTCCCGTGACACCGAAGGAACGCGAACTCCTGCGCGCGATGCGCAAGCGAGACAGGGAAGAGGGCATCTGGACGTACGTACCGCACCCAGGGGTGATCGTCCGGCCCATCGCGGAACGCGAGTACGGCGTGTTTGCGACACGACCATTTAGGAGAGACCAGCTGATCTACTCGTCGTTGATCCTCCCGACACGAAACATCTACGGCCTCAAACAGGTACGCGACCTGCGTGGAATGCCATTTCTCGACTTCGCGTTCGCGTGGGCAGACGACATCAGCGGCTTCCCGCTCTCCTGGGTGTCGATGATCAACCACAGCGAGAACCCGAATACCATCTACGAACGAGATCCCAAAGGGCCGCTGATGCACTTCTACGCGGAGCGCAACATCGGTGTGCTCGAGCAGCTCACGATCGATTATGGAGCGGAGTATTGGGAAGGCAGAGAACACCTTATGAAGAAATTATGAGCCACGAGCGGGCTTCCCGTACTCCCGTTCGCTCAACTCCTTGATGCGCTTCGCTTTCTTCTCGCCGATCAGCGCGACCTTCTTCAACTCCTCTTCGCTCGCGTTCACCACGCTCTTGATCGAGCCGAACTCCTCAAGCAACGGTTTCGCCAGTTGCGACCCGATACCGGGGAACGCGGCGATGATGTATTCCATCAGGTCATCGTCGGACAATGGCTTTTGCGTGTGGTACTGGAACTCCGTCCCGCCCACCTGCTCGCGGCGCGCGAGCGCAATCAACAAGCCCGCCGTCTCGCGCGGCGAGCGCGACCAGAGGATCGGGATGTTGTACGAGACCGCGATCGTCGCGAGCATACCGCGGATCGCGTTGGGGTGCACGCGCCGGACGCTGTAGATGTCCGCCTCGCCTTCGACGAGGATGATCGGCCGCGCGTACTGGCGCAGGCTCTTGAGCTGCGCGAGCAGGCGGCCGTCGAGGATGGAGTCGACGAAGTCGACCACCTGCTTGTACTCGACCACGACGCGTTCCGAGATGTGGTAATCACCGACCGCGAGCTGCTGCAAGTCGAGCTGCACGCCAGCGTTCACGAGCTCCTTCATCACCGGCGATGCCTTCTCGCGGTAGTCACCGACGATCTTGAGCGCGGCGAGCTGCTCGGACACGACTGTCGCCGCGTCCTCCTTCTTCTGCGCGTGATACGCTTGCAGGAGGTTCTGCTGCGCGCGCGCCTCGACGCCAGGGGCGGCGGATGCGCGGAACGTGCGCTTGACGGTCGCGAGCGACCGGTACATCCGCTTCTCCTTGTGGTGCGCGCTCCACTTGTACCCTTCATCCGACGTGCCGCGAGCGACGAGCACGATGACCTCGCCGCGCTCCCCGCGACCCGTGCGCCCACGGCGCTGGACGGTGCGGATCGCGCTTGGCACGGGCTCGTAGAACAGCACGAGATCCACTTTGGGGATGTCGAGCCCTTCTTCTGCGACGCTCGTCGCGACGAGCACGCGGAACTCGCCACTCGCGAACCGGTCGAGCATCGCGCGCTGCTCCTTCTGGCTCATCCCCGTGTCCCCTTTCTTCTGCTGACCGACGAACAGGTGCGCGGTGATGTTGAGCTCGCGCACCGCCTCGATGATGCGTGTCGCCTGGTCGCGGTATTGGGTGAACACGATGATCTTCACATCAGCTTGCCGGTGCGCGTGCGCGAGGATAATGCGGCGTAGCTCGCGCAGCTTCGGGTGCTCTATCTGCCGCTCGATGAGCGCCGCGACCTTGACCTGGGCGGTCTTGACGCGCACGTCGGAGACGACCTGCACGACCGCCTTGCTCTGGCCCGCTGTCGCCTGCTCGCGCAAGCCTTGGAGGTACTTGCCCAACGCCGAGAGGCCTTGCGTGTCCAGAAGCTCGATCGCGTGCCCGATCTTGAGCGCTTGCGCGGCGACGCTCACCGCCTGCATGGATTCCGGGTCACGGAATCCTTTCGCGAGCTCTCCTTGCAGGCGGCCTTGGAGCTCCAAGAGCACGCGTTTGCCGACGAACTTCCCCTGTAGGAGGTTCATCGATCGCAGTTGCGCGACGCGCGCCTCGTGCGCGTCCGCGAGGAGCTTGCGGGTTTCGGCGAATTCCGGCGGGAGGTCCACCTCGCACCAGTGGATGTCGAGTTCTTGCACGTATGGCGCGACGTCCGCGTCGGTCTGCGCGCGCACTTCGATCTCCTCGATACCGAGGCTCTTGCACACTTCCGTGATCTCCTCTTCCGACGTGCCGGGGCTTGCGGTGAGCGCGAGCACACGCAAGCTGTGCGCTTGTTTTTGCGCTTGTGCTGCGAGGAACACGTATGCGTAATCCCCGACGGCGCGGTGCGCCTCGTCAAAGACGATGAGTGCGACGTCCGTGAGGCGGATGCGGCTGGAGAGCACGTCGTTCTCGAGCCCTTGCGGGGTGCTGAACACGACGCGCGCCTCGTGCCAACGCTGCGCGCGTTGCTCGGGGCTCACCGCGCCGGTGAAGAGCGCGAACCCGTTCTCCGGTAAATCGAGGTACTCGCGGAACGTGCGCTCGTGCTGCTGCACCAGGGGCTTTGTCGGGGCGAGGACGAGTATTTTCTTGTCCGGGTGCTCCTTGAGGCGGTGCGCGGCGAGCATGACCGCGATCATCGTCTTCCCTAAGCCCGTCGGGAGCACGACGAGGGTGTTGTGCATCGTCGATTGCGCGAAGATGGTCTCCTGATACCGTCGAGGCTCGAACGGTTTCTTGAGGAGTTCCGAGACGAGCATACGGGGGAGAACAAGGAGGGCGTATTTATAAGCGATTGTGGAGTGGTTGTCCAGTGGTCTATGGTGATGATGTCGACGTGACGGCACCGCCCGTATAGTAGCTCACGACGGCGTTCAGGAGCTCTTCCTCTGACAACTCCCCATCCTCGAGGAACCCTGTCACGAGGCCAGTCCATCCCGTATCCTGCTGCTGATCAACCGTCAGGATATCCAGCGGTTCCCCATGCTGCCCTGCGAGATCGTACGGCACAATCCGGACCGCATAACGCACACCAGGCGTCGGGAGTATGGTCTTGCCCGCGCACGCGCGCACAACGGTTTTCGCATCACCGCCCTGCGCGGCAGGCACGACGATCGTATACGCTGCGGTCTCGTCAATCGGCGTGGGCTGCGGCGCGCACCAGACGCGGTAGTGCGAGATGTCCGTATCGCCTGCAGGCGCGTGGAACGCGACGCCGATCGCATCACCCATTCCTAGCGTCGCGGCACCGCTCACGGCGACGCCGCCGGCATCGGTCGCCCCTGACGCGACCGCCGCGGCCCCATCCGTCGGGGCGCCCGGCGCTTTCGCGTCCTGCAAGTACAGCGCGAACCGATCGATGACTGGCGCGGACGCGCCATCAGGCGTCGGCACACGCACACCGGTGTCCACGCACAGACGCACTTCGCGCTTGTACGCTCCGCACGCGGGCAACGCGGACCTGCTGGTGCCCGCAGCGGGCAATACCCACACCCCATCAGGGCGCAAGAGCGCACGCTCGACGACTGAAGCGCCGCCGTTCTTGTTCTGTAACACCGATTCCGGCGCTTGGGCACCTGACGCGGCAGTGAGCTCCTGGAACGTGACGCGTTGCGCGCCGTCATTCCCGCGATCAATGATGATGGAGAACGGCGCGAAGCGAGCCTCGCCGTCAAGAGTTGTCGTGACACTCGAGGAACGAGCGCCGATACCGGCCGCCCCGAGCGTGACGGTTGTGCCGTTCGCGAACGTCGCGACGCCTGACGCGTCCGTGCCGTACAGGTCGAGACGGAGCCGCGTCACGTCTGCAGGAAGCGCGGGCGCATCCCACGCGCACGCACAACCCGTCTGGTCGGTCGCTCGGCAATCGAGAGCGAATTCCTGGAACCCATCAAGCGCGGCCTGCGCCGGTGATGCGCACGCGACAAGCGACGACCCGAAGAGCGCGGGCGCCTCGCGGGCGACGCACGCGACAGGCGAGGAGCCGTCATTGCCGTCGCACATCGCATAGAGCC
The DNA here is from genome assembly GCA_964396935.1 of uncultured Methanosarcinales archaeon. GTDB lineage: Archaea > Nanobdellota > Nanobdellia > Woesearchaeales > UBA525 > UBA525. The sequence continues at coordinate 32,262 of CAYNGK010000001.1, forward strand.
GCTCGGCAGCCGTGCCAGCGCTTTCGATCGGCGAGAGCGCATCAGGTACGCTGATAGAGAACGAAGGCCGGAACGTGTACGAACCTATCTCGCGCACGTTTACGCGTGCGCCAGCAGACGTCGTGCATAGTGTACCGGCGCTCGCGATCGTCGCATCACCGCCTTGCGCTGCCCAAAACGCCGTGACCCGCTCGACATACGTCGAGACTTCCGCGGCTTTCGCCGAGCCGACGACGCCAGCGAGGTGCGGGAGGATGTCCTCCCATAAGGGATCGGTCTTGCCGCTCGCGCGGATCGCTGCGCGGATGTTGCCGGAACCGGCGTTGTACGATGCGATAGCGAAGCGCCACTGGTCGCGGTACTTGCTGAATGTCTTCGCGTCGAGCGCGAGATGCACGGGTGTGGCGCGTGCGGTCTTGAACGGGTCGAGACGAGGATCTCCTGAGCAGCCCGCTTCTGGCGCGCGACACGATGATGTGGCAGCGGGGCACGTGCACTTGCGCACACCAGCGCCGAAGATCTCCTTGAACTCACCGCCGGTCGCGGTGCTCATACAGAATTGGCCGAGACCGGCGCAGCCGGTGTGACTCACCGCGAGCGCATCGCCCTTGCTCTCTTGGGTGAAGACCGCGATGACGAGCGTCGGATCGACCTCTTGCTCACGAGCAGCCTTCTCGATAGCATCGAGGAGCCCCGCGGTCTCGCCCATACGGCGTTTCGCCTCTTCGACCGTCGGTGATGCGCTCGCCGCGTCGAGGCTTCCTCCACCGACGCAACTCGATGCCTGGATGTCCACACCAGCGCAGCGTTCGCGCAAGAGCTTGTTGTGCGCATCGATCGGTCCGGCGTACGACGCGCAACTGTCAGATCCCATATTGAATGATAACCCGGCGATCGTCTCTGGCGTGAAGAAGCAGAGCGGATCCTTCGCCTTATCTGGTTGGCCCCCGAGCTCGACGAGGTCTTCGCTGCTCGTGTACACCTTGAAATCGAGATGCGCACCCTCGACGTTGCCCGTTGCGCCGCTTTGCCCGAGCGTCTGGCCTTGGCGTACGCGTGCCCCACGCGTGATATCCGACGCGACGGAGGTGAGATGGCTGCTTCTCGTGAACAACCCGCTCTCGTGCTGGAGGATCACGACGTTCCCGAAATCGCCGATACGCATTCCCTGCGGACCGTCGCACGCGGGAGAGCGCGAGGCATCGCATACCGCAAAGACCACACCGTCAGCTGCCGCGAGCACCTCCTTGCCGGCGCCGGGGAAATCGATGCCGTCGTGCAGGTCGGGACCACCGCGCAGCGTGCGCCAGCCGTAGCAGGAAGAGACGCTCGTAACGTCCTTGATAGGAAGCGCGAGCGCGGGCACTGCGGCGCTCGCGGAGAACGTGGTATTCGCCATCGGGCTGCCTGTCGAGATGCCGCTTGTCGTGCTGTCGCGTTCGAGCTCTGCCGGGAGGATCGTCGCACGGCCGGAAGCGCGCGTGACGAACGACGACCACCACGCGTAGGGCTCTTCACCGTCGGGAGCGATACCTGGCCCCGGATCGTTGGTCGATGAGACGACCTGATCGGCACGCATCACCTGCTCAGGGCGCAAGGGGGATCCGAAGCGACGGCCGGCGATGTCCGCGACGAGCCGTTCGAGCGCTGCGCGCTGCGCGTCCGTCACCGCGCCCCAGCAGCCCGGCGCAACGCTCGCTTGACGCCATCCGGTGCGACACGATCCATCCTGCGGTGATTGAGGCGTTGGGATGACGAGCGCGATGCCGATGCTCGTGTCGTCAGCATCCTTGATGCTGCACGCGCCCGGCGCATCGCACGCCGGGAGGATGCGCACCCTGTTCGATTCCTGCGAGAGCTGGCGGATCGTGCCATCCCGGTCGATGAGATAGTGCGTTCCTTCGACGCCATTCGCGTACCGGTCGATCGATGCTTGCGTGTCGGCGGCCGCGCTCTTGACGATGATCCTGACGATGCTTCCTGCCGCGCGCGATGCTGCGCCGGGAGATGCTTGGACAAGCACGCCGGGAAGCCGCGAGTCCGTCTTGAACCGCTCTTGTGTGCGCACAGTGCCGGAGGCGGCGGTGATCAACACGTCAGCGTCACGAGGGTTCCCTTCACGTACGAGGAGGATCGGCAACGTGACATCGCGTATGCCGATGCCGACCACGCGAAGGCCGCCAGCATCCCGCGTCACGTTGATATCATATCCAATCGCGGGGATGACCCATCCGGGGATGGTGCGCAACCCTCCTTGGAGCTCGACGCGGAACGTCTCGGCCGCTCGCTTCGGGAAGCAACGGAGCCCGTCGGGTGATGACCAGCGCTGGAACCCCGCATACGTGCCACAACGCGTGTCGGAAGCGAGCACACCACCCACCGCAGCGGTGCGTTGGAACGCGTCCTGGATCGCTTGTCGCGCCGCGACATCGAGATGCAGGAGCGCCGCATCGGCAATCGCGTACGTGCGCAGCATCCCTGCCTGGTGCGAACCGATCGGTTCCTCCGGGCGAGCGGGAGTGAATGCGCTCGCGATCTGCACGAACAGGAACAGGATCGCCGCAAGAAACAGCAGGTCGACAAGCAGGAGGAACGAGTCGCCGCGACGGTCCAGGCGCGTCACGGCGACATCTCCGTATCATCGATCGGATACCCGAGCTTCCCACCCAGGAGCAATGTGACGGTCGCTCCAGGAAGCGCGATATCAGCGACACCAGTGCCTTCGCCGCGTTCTGGCTGGTCGCAGGTGTAGTCCCACGGTGAGCACGGTCGCCACACGAGCGATGCGGCATCGGTACGTCTCCCCTCATCGATGATCGTCGTGCTCGCGCCAGGAAGCGCACCCGTCCCTTGCGTATGCAGGATGAGATCGCTCCAGGAGAGGGCGCCATCGAGGGTGACAACATCGTGTGAACGCTCGAGCTTCCGGTCAGGATACGCTATCGTGAACGACCACGCGTACTCCCGTGGGAGACCGGCGACCATTGCAGCGATGACGGCCTCATCGATCGATGGGCGGTCAGCCGCTATCGCATCGGCGATCATGACGGTCTCGGTCGCGCCATCACCGTCGAGATCGGCAACGATCGGCTGCCGCAAGAGGCCGACGAGCGCACGCATCGCTTGCGCATCATCAAACCCCGCATCGGCGCGCCACGCGCCGTCCTCATCCGTCGAAGCGGATCGCTCCGCCGTGAGCAGCGCCAATCCTAGGATGAGCAGGAGGACGAACAGGAGGATGAGCATCACTTGCAGCGCCCCCTTGCGACCGGTATGCATCACGCGATCACCTTCGCCGGGGAGTTCGGCCGCACGACGATGACGGTCATTATCCCCGGACAT
>CAYNGK010000001.1:35613-53910 GCA_964396935.1 uncultured Methanosarcinales archaeon
AGGGGAACGATCGCTCGAAGAGCACCTGATCGTGATGATCGCCGAAGGGTTGGATGCACGAGCCAGAGATGTTCACCCGGCTTGCGATCGTGCCGGTGACGCTGAGCGCTGTGTCGAGCCGGTTGTCGACGAGCTTCGTCGCATCTACCGTACCGGATACGGCACGGCCCGTGTATGGATCCGACCAGGCGTACACTGCCGGGTCGCGTTCGAGACGCGCGAGGTACGCGGCGATATCCGGCCGTTGCGCATCGACCTCGCGCTGCGTGTAGTAGCGCACCACGAGCGCGATGACGAGCATCGCCACGAGCAGCACGATCAGGCGCGGGAGCCATTCGATCATCTCGGCCTGCGCACGGCGTGGCAATCGGGATCGGCGATTCACGACCGATACCTCCCGAGGATCGCGTACGCGATCCCCTTGCCGATCTGTGTCGGTCGGATGCGATCGGTGTTGGCGATCATAAGGGTGAGTTGCGCATCCACCGTCGATGCTCCTGTCGGCACGGAGGGCGTGAACGCGATATCCGCAAGGGTGAGTTGGCGCAATTGCTGCGCGGTGTCGCACGCGATCGCTGTCGCATCCGCCCCTCCCGCTCCGGCGGAGAGCCGTGATGTGGTGCCTGACTCGTGCGTCACCGTGACGCGGATGGTCGCCTCTTCGCGGGTGGTGGCGAGCGCGATGCGCGACTGTCCTATGGTGTCACGGAACGCTGCGATCGCCTCATCCCGTTCCGATTGCGTCGCGCTCCCAGCGATCTCCAACCATACGCGTGCGTCCTGGATCGGGATCTGCGGAGAGACCGTGACGGGGCAGGTGTCTGGTGCGGCGATGCCGTCTTGGATGGTGAGTGTCGGGCCAGTGCGCGTCGCGATGACCCGTGCTGGGCGGTCGAGTGTCGCTGGGCGGTACGAGAGGACTGGCGCGTATCGGCCGACGGCAGCGCTTGGCGGTTTCGTGATGCTGTCAGGAAGCGCCGCTTGGCGATCTTCACCTATCAGGCCGACGGGAGAGAGGGAACGCTGCGGTGTGCCGACGGAGACCTTACCATTCTCGAACCAGAACGCGAGATCCAGGTCGGGACGCAAGTTATCGTACTTGAGCACGACATCGCCATCCGCAGATGCCGCTATCTGCGCGATGGAAGAGAGATCTGAGGCGTGAAAGCGGCTGAAGTAACCCTCACCACGCGCGTTCGAGCCGATGTACAGGAACATCGCGTAGCCGCACAACGCGATGAGGATAAGACCGATGAGCGTGTCGAACATCCACGGGATATCACCGCGGCGCGAGCGCAAAGGCCCGCGAGAACGGAGAGGACGGCGACACGCCAGCGCACCAGTATAGCCCCGCCCCACCATATGCGCATCCACCGACGAGAGCGCTTATAAAGGTTGCGCGGAGGTCGCGCCTGAGGACCGTCATCATATCACCACCGCCTTGGCGTGTACCTGAGGTCCGCGTACGGCAAGCAACAGCGTAGCCGCTGTTCGCGGGCCGAAACAAACCGTAAGTGAAGGGGCCGCGGTGGTTCTTGGAACTAGTACCCGCCACCACTACCGCCGCCAGAATTGGGTTTTGGCACTGCGGTTTGGCGCGGGTCGAGCACCACCACGCCGTTGACCACGCTGATGTGCACGTTCGCCGCTGGCCCGCCCAGGATAACTGGATACGTGCGATCGGCGTAAGGCGGAATCTCGAACGAGAAATCCTCGGTCGAACCAGTCCGTGTGGACCGCCAGAGCTCCACATCACCAATTGTCGACACGATACGCGTATCCTTTGATTTCGCGCACGCGATGACCGCGTGATCGTCGAACGTGATCGCGCACAAGCAACCCCCGCCACCACATTCTTTCGGTCGGAGGATCGGTTTGGCTTCGAACACCACATCCGCTATGCCTTCGATGTCGGGTTCTATCTTGTCCCATCCCTCCTGTCCTTCCGGCGGGAATCCGGCGATGAGATATCCGGGTGGCACCGCGACGATGACTGAGGATTCCTCAGCCGTGAGCTCGCCTGAACGTACGAGCGCGACGCGGTCCGAGAGTAACCCGAGCGCGCGGTCAGCCGCGATATCTTTCGCGATGAACAGCCCGACGAGCTTCATCGAGATGTAGATGACGAGTATCAGCACCGCGATGCCGATGATGAGCTTGCCGACCGTCTCGAGGTTCCACTCGAGACTTCCGCGGCGAGAACGCATCCTCATCCCCCGATGGCGTTCCCCGTCGGGGTCCCGGCGGCTTCGGTGCGGGTAGGCGGGTTCACGCTCGTCGGATAGATGGCGCAGCAGTATTGCCTTGGAGCGAGCGGTTCGCCGTCCTCATCAAGGCAATCGAAACCGAGGTATTGCGTGTACTCCTTGGTGCGATCGACCGGAGGAACAGGTTGTGTCAAGCAACCCGAGTCCGCGCTGCAGAAACCTCGACCGCCTGTTTGCGCCGCTCGCGATTCGCACGCGCCAAGACCCTCGACATCATCGCCGAACCGCTCTGCAGTCATATAGATGATGCCCGCGATGATGAGGATCACGACGAGCGTCAACAGGAGCTTGCTGACCAGACCGATGCCTTGCGCGCGGCGGTTCACGAGTGCGCCTCGTTGACAGCGCCCGCGAGGGCGTTGAGCAGGATATCGTACGTGTTGTACACGGTCGTCATCGCAACGCCGGCGTTGCCGGCCTTGTCCTCGACGCGCAGGCACATGACCCGGACCTCGTTGCCAGTGTACTGCGTGATCGACCGCGCCTCGAAGCCGTAGCCGCCCGCGTTCGCGTACGGCGGGCACCACGCGGCCGCGTTCTGCGGCGTGTCCTTGCTCACGAGCGACGCGAGGAACGGCGCGGTCTGGCTGATGTACGCGGTCCCGAACGTGTCTTTGCACCCGCTCACGAGCTCCGGATCTGCCGCGCCATCTTCGGCCTGGTCCGTGCAGCCGAAGCGCAATTGGAGCGAACCGGGCTTGAACTCGAGATGTGCGATCGGGGGCGTCACATCGAGCGCGACCTTGACCGGCCCCTTGCCAGCATAGACGGTGCTCGGGTCGGTCTTGTCACGACCGTAGATGCACACGTGTGCTCCTTCGAACGATTTGTGTTCGAGGGTGAACGTGGCGCGGCCGGTCGTCGGATCGACCGGGACGCGATAGAGCGTGCCGGACCCGGCGGTGCGCGCCTCGACTTGCGTGGTACTCTTGATGCAGGAATATGTACTCTTCTCTCCTTGTGCAGTCGCGAATTGCAGCGCGAAGTTGTCCTGGATGAGGCCTTTGTTCACTGCTGCGAGCAGCGCGGTGTGCAGGCCGGAGTATTCCACATCGTTCATTGAGAGGAGACCCTGCGTGCACAGGTTGAGGGATTCCTTACAGGTGTTGTAGAGCATCTCGCCATCCTTGACGACGCAGTACTGGGTCTTGAGCTCAGTCGCCTTCGCCGGATCGATATCGACAGGGCAGGAGGGGACCGTGTTCGACGCGGGTTTCGGGACGGTCTGGAATAGGATGTCAGAGCACGTGACGGGACTCTCGCACGCTGCCGTGACCTCTTTGCGCTTCGTCCACGTCTGGGAGAGGCCGGCGTACTTCACCGGGCTTGAGATGCGGAACTTCAAGGTGTACGTATCGAGCTCGAGCCCGTCTTTCAGTATGCGCAAGGTGTAGAGCAAGGTCTGGTCTGCGTATGCGGGATCGGGCTTGATCTCCAGCGTCCCCGCGAGGGATTTCGCTGTCTGCGTCCCCGAACCCAACTTTATCTGGCCGTCTGGGCAGGCTCGTTTCGTGAGGAGTTCCTTGACCACATCCTTGCCAGTCACGGTCGTGAGCGTCTCCACGCAGGTGATCGCCGGGCACCCTTCCTTCGCAGGACAGGAAAGCGCGCCCGACATCGTCACCGTATTCGGTGTCTTCGAACTGCTCGCGTACACGGCAACGGTCGCCCCATCGGCAAGCGCTTTGTTCGTGAGCGCAGAGGTCATCGTGAGACCCTGCACGGCGACACCATTCGTCGGGGTATCGCCTGGCGGGGTACGGCGCAGGTCCAGATCCCACGTCGCAGAGTCCTTCGGATCATAGTCCGTGATCTCGCAGCACACGTAGCCTTTGTCCACGCCGAAGAAGCCGAGCATATAGCTCGCGTGCTGGTTCGACTTCAAGCACCCCTCGTGCTTGGGCATCTGGATGAGACCGGAGTCCCCTTCCTCATTGCAGGTGAGCGAGTCGAGGAACGACCGGCTCGAGCTGTTGAGGAACAAGAGGACGATGACCAGGCCAGCGAACACGACGATGAAGCCTACGACGAGCTCCAGCGCCGTGAATCCCTGCCGACCCATAGCCTGTCAGGCCCTCACGAGTCGCCCTTACCGAGCGGGACGCAGCAGACCTCTCCTTCGTTCGAGCATGAGTTCAGCCCGCGCACGTACGGCCTACCCTGGTCGTCGGTGTATCCGGAGCAGTCGTCCGCGCATTGGCCGCCGACGCCTGAGCAGCTCGTGCCCTCGCCGAACAGGACGCCTGAACGGATGAGCAGTACGCTGAGGATGACGAGCACGAGCAACGCGACCGCTGCTATGATGATGACCTCCATCGAGATCTCTCCACGCTTGCGCATAAGCAACCACCTCGCGCCCACCGTAGCAGGCGCGCTTGAACACCACAACCCCCCAAGAGAGTATTTAAACGTTGCGGTGGCTTCCGACGGTAGAGCTCACGGTGAGAACAGGTTCTCGCCCGGCAGCGGTCCTGAGCCGCCTTTGACGATGAGCACGTACACGAGCGCGCCGATGATCGCGATGACCGCGACCCACAGCACCGCCTGCATCACGAACGACATATCGCCACGGGTGCTGAGGAAGGACTGCCCAACCGCCGCCGTCCTTCGATGTCTCATCCGAGCAACCCCGCGAAGAGCTCGGCGAGGCCGAACATCTGCGTGCGCTTCGCGAACACGACGGCCAAGACGCCCAACAGGACGATCAGGCCGAGCACGAGCCACATGACGGGCGAGATCTCGCCGCGACGACGCATAAGCACCATCCTGAGATTGCGGTCTGGCCGGTTTAACTAGCTTTCCACCGGGGCGTAATCGCACCCGAGCGACGCGAGGCCAGCAGGGTCGAGTTCGCGCACGTGCACGCTCGCGATCGTGTCGAGCGGCTCCGTCCCTTCGAAGCCGGCGATGCCGCCCACGATACCGCCCGCGATTAGCAGTGTTCCGCCGGTCGCGAGCGACGCGCCGCCGTACACGGCCGCGACACCGAGCGCGGCTCCAGCGCCAAGACCGCCGGGCAGGGACCTGGTCGGATGCGCCACCCAGTTCTGCACCAACTGCCCGGTCTGTGCATCTTTCGTGTAGCGGTAGATGACCCCGATAGGAGCGCCGGTCGAGAGCGGCACGTCCTCGACGGTCTGGAACGCCTCGGCCGGGTCGAACAGGTCACCCTGCTCGACCGCCATCATGTCGGCGAGATAGGTCTGCTCGCTGCGGGGCACTTTGGTCGTCGCGAGATACTCCTGCAGGCCCGTGACCTGCGACGTGCCGTCGACGTACACCATACCGCACACGTGGCAGTACGTGCCAGTCGTATCCCCAAACAGCGGGAGCTCGCCTCTGCCCCATTGATTCCAGCAGCGCAGCATCTCCGCGGCGATCGCCGTGCGCGCCGTCTCCTCGCCTTGGGCGCGGATCACGTTCGTCGGGCAGCGGATGCTCGCGGGATTCGCGAGATCCTTCGTGCTCTTGAGGATTGCCGCGTGCGCGCGGACCTCTGACGAGCAATCGTAGGTATTCGCGTTCGAGCGCCACACGCCGCTGAGCTTGACGAGCAAGACAATCGCTATCGCGATCATCGCGAGCAATAGGATAAGTGCGAGCGGGTGCGATTCCATCTCCTGGCCGCGACGGGAGATCACGTCAACACCACCGGGCAATACGTGCCTATCTTGTCGGCAGGGATGACCTGGACGGTGAGGGTCGGGGTGTAATCCTCTTCACCAGGGTTCTCGCACGCTTGCGTCTCCATCCCTTCACGCAGGAACACGACCGCGTAGGTGCCTGGGCGGAACTCGTCCTGTTGGATAGCAGGCATAGGAGAGGTCAACCAACCGATCGACCAGAACCCTTCATCCGCATCGTACGGCTGCCCGAACGTATCCCAGCAGGAGGTGTCTTTCTCGCGTGCGAGCTTGCCTGCGCGATCCTGGTTGCAGTACGATTTCGGGCTGCCCGCGAGGAAATCATAGTATGTCGTGCCTTCCAGGTCCTTGCCCTTCGCGGAGAGCGGCATCGCCGTCGTGGCGAGATAGGTCTTAAACTCCGTGACGGGTGCCGTCAGCGTGACTTCGGAGCACACGAAGCATGCGCGCTCGTTGTTGTTCACATCCCACGACTGGTCCACCTGCTGGAAGACCACGAGCTCTCCTTCAAAGAATGTCGACCAGCAATGGCGCATCTCCTCTGCGAGCACCCGCTTGGGGATCGCTTGGGGATCCTTGGCCTCGAGCGTTCGGTCCATCGCCAGGTACGTCTTAGTCACGTCACGATCGCCGCGCGAGAACATCGTATCCTTGCCGCCCGTGTCGCGCACCGCGTCGGCTTCGGCCGTGAGGAAACGGCGCGAGCACTTGATGGGCGTCGGGTTCTCTATCGGCTTGACGCAAGCCGCTGCGAGCGGCTTATCGATTGCCCGCGTCAGCATCAACGATGTCTGGCACTCCTTATCCGAGAATGAACGCTTGCTGACAAACAAGATATTCGTCATGACCAGCGCGATGATCATGAACACGGCGATGAACACGATCAGCGCGAGCACCGCGTCGGAGAACGAACCTCGACGGTCATCGGCGCGCATCAGCCGCCCCCGAACACGCTACTGCTCATGCGCTGCCAGATGAGGAAGATGATGAGGGCGAGCGCGAGCATAAGGATGATGATGCCTATCTGCTTGTAGTCCAGATCCATCGCGCCACGTCGACCCATAGCCGCGCCTTGCCGCGCGAGATTCTTATGCGTATCGCTCATCGGCACACCGCCAGCCGCATCGACTTGCCCAGCGGGGCGCCACGAGAGCCGATGATCGGCTCCGGCTGATCGGCGAGCAGGAGCACACGGCGATCCGCGCTCGCACACTCGAAAACGCTCATCGCCGGTGTCCCCTCCACGCTGAGGTTGTAGCGCAGGCCGCTGCGCGAGAGCGTCTGCTGCGCGACCGTATCCATCGCCTGCTGCAGCTCGCGGCACGGATCCGCGCTCACGCAGATCGCGTCGTGCTCTATGCACGCGCGCGCCACACCTTCGACCGATGTGCCGCAGCGGGGGACATCGGCAGAGAGGAATGCGATGAGGAAGCTCTTCGCCTCATGCACCTGGCCTGCGGTGCGCGCCACGTCAGCGGTGGTATCGCGTGCGCCGATGCGCGCGTACAGGAGCACTCCGATGATGAGAAGGACCGCCACGATGACGACACCGATCATCTCGGTTTGTGCCTGGCGACGGATCACCCGATCGACCTCCGGACCTCGAGCATGCCGAAGCCGACGTCGCCATCCGATGGATCGAGCACCGTCACGAAGGTGCGCGTGGATCGCACACGCGCTGATCCATTGCGTGACGCGTCACTGATCGTGAAGTCCTGCGCATTCCCGGTCGTGATATCCACGGTGCGTAGCGTGATGTTGGTGGAGCCGAACACCGGATAGTATGCGATGCGCAGCGAATCGTTCGCGGCGAGCATGCCGGCGAACAATCGGGCTTTGCGCGCATCGACGCAGAGCGGTCCGGCATTCGTAGTCCCGCCGCAGGAGAGCTCGGGCAGCGTCGTGAGGCGCTCAAGCAAGGCGAGATCGTCGGCCGCCTGCACCGCCTCGGCGCGCTGCTCCTGCTGGCCGGAGAATGCGTGCAGGAAATACGCGCCGCCAGCAAGCAGGATCAGGATCAGAAAGATGGTGATGATGATCGGCTCCATCGTCTGGATCTGCCCGCGCCGGCGGTTGATGCGCATCAGGACACCCCCGGGCAGGTGCCCGGACGCGTGAGGAGGATGCTCTGGAGACGGAAGATCTCCTCCTCACCACCGAACAGCGTGCCGAGGAACTGGCCAGAGCCGGGTTTCACGGCAATAGCGCGCAGGAGCTCCGAGGCGTCGGCGAGCGTGGCACCGCACACGATATCGGTGGTCTCGCTGGAGAGCGAGAAGGCGCGCTCTTGCGCGACCCGGACGATCACCCGTGCGCGGTCGGCGAACGCATCGGTCGCGCAGCGCGCGGCATCGCGATCCGCGCTGATGAGCACGCCTAACCCCAATCGCTCATGCGCGTAGGGCATGGTACCCGTAGCGACCAGCATGCCGGTGGCTGGTTCTCGACGGTAGATCGTCGCGATGCCACCATGGCGCGACTGCGGCTGCAACGCGACACCACGCACGTCGATGGTGTCGGAGATGGCGGAAGCGTCCACGCGTGCGAGATCGACATCGGAACCGACGACCGCTATCACGACCGTGCGCGGCGAGCCGGGCACCCAACGCGCGAGCGTGTCCGCACGTGCCGTATCATCGATCGGCACGGAGACGAGTGTCGGGTCGCGTGGCAGGTCGTCCATGAGGGCAGCGCCCTTGCCTGCGCGGTCCTGGATGATGAGATATGCGCTGCGCGCGTCGAGCGCGTATGCAACACCGCCTACTGGGAATTGCGCCGGCGTTCCCGATGAGAGCGCGATGGAGCGCGTCACGATCCGCGCCCGGCCGCCAACAGCAGGCGGCAGGAAGACCGGGGACCGGTCGAGATATTGCGGTTCGCCCTCGGTTTCGAACGCCAATGCGCCGGCGCGGCATGTGATGACCGCATCAGGCAATGTGGTGTTGCGCACGGAGTCGCCAGACCACGCCGCGCTCGAGACCGTTGAGACCGCGCCGCGCACGCCGATCGTGCGGAACTCCTCCTGGCCCCGATCGGCGCAGCTGTTCGCGAACCCCAACAGGAGCGCCAGGAGAGCGACACCGCCGATGAGCACGAACACCCATTGGAAGCTGGTCTCCGTCTGGCCGCTGCGGCCATGACCGCTCATGGAGCATCGACCCGGTCGATCCTGATGGCGCGGCCGAACCCTTCGGTGCGCAGCGAGAACCTTCCGCGACGCTCATCGATGCGCACGAACGGTTGCGCGATCGGGTCTTGCGGTCCGCGCGCGATGATGATGCGATCATCGAATCCCGCCTCCTGCGCGATGCCGTCGACGACAACGAAGATGTTCGTGCGTGTGCCGCCACGAAGGGCAGCATCAACCGTCAGTTCGCCGGTCGTGGCGGTCTCTAGGAGCGTCGGATCCTGGAACATTTGCGCGTCGATGAGATACAGCGCTTGCGCGTCGCAGGGGACGAGCACATCAGGAGAGTTGCGGCTGCCGTATGCGCTGTTTTGATCGATCATGCGCACGAAATCATCGTGGAATCCCGCATCGGTCGCGCTGCACGCGGTGTCCTCGAAGAGACCCAGCAGCCGCGCACCCAAAGCGATCGTCGCGACGATGACCACGACCGCGACGATGAGGATGAACGCCTGGTTGATCTGCCCTCTACGACGCGTGCGCATGCTATCACTTCTTCTTGCTGAGCCGTTCCAGATCGGAGAAGACATCGTCATCCTCATCATCGGAGCGCTTCTTGCCAGCGGTCGGCGAAGCGGTCTTCTCCGCCGATCCCTTGCCGGTGGCGGGTTGCTTCGGCGGGTAGGCGGATCGTGCGGTCGGTCCTGCTGAGGAGGTTGTGGAATCGAAGGAGCCGAGGACACGCTTGCGCTGCGCCTCCTTCTCCGCACGCAGCCACTCCGGGATGGGCTGCGATCCCGCTTTCGGTTGCGCAGCCTGCTGCGTGGCCTGGGGCGGTGCCTGGCCCGATGGGGGACGCGGATATTGCGTCGGAGGCATCGGCAGGGATTGCGCCGGAGGAGCTGTTGTGCGGTACGTGGCGGCGCCGCCTGGCGGTTGCGGCAGGGAGTACCCGCTCTTCTCGCTATTGCGTTGGTACAGGAACCAGCCAGCGCCACCCATGATGAGCAGGCCGACGATGACCAGGATGATGGCGAGCCAATCGGTCTTCTCAGGCGGCACTGGTGTCGGCGTCGGTGTAGGCCGTGAACGGCACGAGCCGAACGAGCAGATCTCGCTCACCAGGCATTCGTCATCGGTGACGCAGCCATCGCTCGGACCTGGAGGGGACGGCCCGATATCACTGGGTGGGACGCAGATGCTGTTGACGCCGCACACCTCATCAAATGCGCAATCGGCATCGTCGAAGCAGATGACGCACGCGAGGCAATCGCCGCCGCAGTCGACATCCTCCTCGCCCGCGTCGCGCACGGCATTGGAGCACAGCGGTCCGGGGGCGGGATTGTCCGGCAAGCGGCAGAGCCCAAAGACGCATCGCTCGCCGTACAGGCAGTCGGTATCGAACGCGCATGACTCATTCAGGCGCGGCGTGGTGTTGCCCGGAGGGGTGGTGTTCCCGGGGGTGGCGCTTTCATCGCACGACGCGATCGCTGTCGCTGCGATGCCGCGGTTCCCGGCGAGATCGAACGCGATGACCGACCACTGGATATCGCCGGTCGTGTCCTCGGGCAGGTGCGCACGGGCGCGCGCAGGGAGCGATGTGCCGTTTGCGAGCGCGATGCCGCCCTGCGTCACGCTGTAGAGGAAACTGGCGACGCCACTCGACACATCGGACGCGTTCCATTCTGCTGTCGCGTACGGGACACGTGCGTCGCAGGCAGTCACGAGCGGTTTCACGCGATCCACCTTCGGCGCTATCGTGTCGACCGTGACGGTGTGCTGCTGCGTGACGTTCTTCCCGTTGCCGACACACGTGATGTTGAGCGCTATCTTCCCCTCCTGGACGTTCGAGTACTGCGAGGACCATTCCTCGCCTTGACCCGCCTGCATCGGCTGGCGGTTGACTTGGCATGATGTGGCGTCGAATGTCGGGCGCACACGCAGGCGGAACGATGAGGTGTTCACGTACCCCGTTGACGGTTCGAGCACGTTGATGCCGACGAACGCACCGAAGTTCACCGTGACCGGGACGATCGCCGCCGCATCGAGCCCGGCGAGGTTCACGCAGGAGATCTCATGGAAGAAATCATGCTGTGCGGTGTCTGTGATATCATTGTAGTACCTGCGCAGCTCGTGCACACGACGGTACGTGCCCGCGCGCTCAGGATCCTCTTGCGGGAACGGTTGCGTCTCGAACGCGCACGATGCGTTGTCGTCCGTGAGGACGCGGATGATCGTGCTCTTGTCGCGTGGATCGGACACGACAGGTGGGATCGCCGATGCGTTGATGGCGGGCGGGGTCTGGTCGCGGCCGATGGAGATGCGCTTGCGCGTCTCACGACCGGTGGATTCCGTGCAGGAGATGTAGAGGTAGCCGTTGTAGGATAGGCCGTCGATGCTGTGATCATCCTCGTACTCCTGCGGCTGCTCGATACGCGTCACACCCGAAGCCCAGCCGACCTTGCTGTACCAGCAAGAGGTCGGTGTCGGTTCCCCGTCGATGGATGTCGTGAAGAGCACGTCGAATGGCGCGGTCGGGGAGAAGCCGAACCGCGGGCTCACGAGCGTGATATCCAGGCCGGTGATCGTGAACTCGACGATATCCAGCATCGAGCTCCCCTGGCGACCGATGGATTCGAGCGTCATCTGATAGGAACCGCTCTGGAGATACTGCGGATCGGCGACCGTCCCTGTGTAGAGCCGGTAGGATGTGATGTACGTCGGGCTCTCAGGATCCTTCGGTGGCTCTTGGCGCAGGGTGTATTCGCGGATCTCCGCATCCGGCTCCAGATTGACAAGCGAAGCGGACAGGAGGAAGACATCCTCTGTGTAATTGACCGTGATGCGCGGGTCCTGGACGCTGTAGCTGCCCAAGTCGACGAGGACCGCGTGCGCGCCCATCGAGAGCAGTGGCAAGAGCACCGCGAACAGACAGGCCAACCTCACCCCTCTCCCGAGCCCGACCATCGTCTCCTCAGCGATCCTCCTCGAGCACGACCTGATCCAAGGCCGCCTCGTGCGTGTCCTTGATGATGATCTCGATCTGCTTGACCGGCTCGTAGTTCTCGCTCGCGTCGACCGAGAAGAAACGCAGCATATGCCTGCCTTCCTCCGGAAGCGCGACAGCGCTCAGCGTCGCCGTGGGCACGCAGCCGGTCCCGAAGCACACGTAGGTGCGGATCGCGTCGACCGGCGTGCGGTCATCCAGCACCACGAAAGGCAATGTGCGCACAGCGACGCGCGAGTAGACCGGCGGCGTGTTGAGGAAGAAGGAGGTGTTGGGTGGCGTGAGATCGGAGAGGCAAGTCTGGTCGTCGAAGAACCGCTCATTCTCGATGCAATCGTCCTCGCCCGCATTGCGCTCGTCAGCGTCCTTGAAGCACTTCTCGGCGCCCCAATCGCAAGAGCCGAACCCGAGCAGGTCATGGCTCGCGACCGACCGTGCGTTCGAACCGCCCGTGTACGCGCCCTGCGCGTCGCGATGGATGTCGAAGCTCGCGGATGGACCGCCAGTGCAGTCGGCAGCATCGTCGTACCGGCGGCAGCTCATCTCGCTTTTCGCGACGCAGCCCAGCGCCTGCGAGAGACCGTTGGGATCCCCATCGTAGTAGCAGTCCGGGCTGATCGCCTGGCAGGACGCTTCGTTGCATGAGCCGAACAGCTCATCGCAGCGGTCACACGCCGGGTGCCGGGCGTTCGCGCACACGCCAGTGCCGAGCTCGGCGTTGATCGTCGACCAGGCGCACGGGTCATCCGCGCGGCCGACCGTGCAGCGATCCTGCTCGCAAGCGGCGCTCGATCGGTACTGGCTGCACTCACCGTACGCCATGCAGGAACCGTACGCATCCACGATCGTCGGTGTGCCGGCGACCTGGCTGTCCAGCACGCACACTTCGCTGCACGCGCGGGTGAAGAGGCCATCGACGATCTCGAGGTCCAGGAACGAGAAGAATCCGAGCAGGCCATTGCACATTGTGCATGCCGGAGGCTCCACGCAACGCGGTTGCCCGTTCTGCGTGACGCACACCATCGAGCCGGTGCACGCCTGCGCTTGGATGCGGTTCTGGTCCGAGCAGGAGAGGATCGATTGCGCTGGCGGGACGCCGGCAGTGCCGCACCATTGCGGCGGGTCATCAGGCGCGCGACCCATGCATGTGAGGTCGCCGGTCGTGACGCAACCGCTCGCGTTTGCGGATTCGGTCGTGGTGCCATCGCCAAACCGTGCCCTGACCTTGTAGCAGTAGGTCGTGTTGGATGCGAGCCCGGCGTCCCGGATCGCGGGGCTCGATTGCGGGGGGAGCGCGACGCAATTCGCGCGTTGGCCGTCGCAGCGGAACGGTTCGATCTGGACCAGATCGCTGCACGTGTCCTGGAGGGTCACCGTGAACGACGCCTCGCTCGTGCCACGCACCAGCGTCGGCGTATCGAGAGCCGGGATCGCGTGCTGGCACGAACGGATGGTGCAATCGATAGCGATCGTGAGATTCGTGATGTCCTGGTCGATGCGCAAGACAGGGCTCTGGGTCGGCCGGCAGGAAGGGTGGATCGCGAACACCCGCGTGCTCATCTCCGGAATCCCGGCGAGTGTGAATGCACCGTCGGCGCCCGTCGTGTCTGCGATGTCGCCATCAGGCACCGGGATGAAGACCCCAGCGTCGGCGAGCGGCTGGCCGCCGGTCGCGTTGACGACGTGACCGCTCACGCTGAACTCACCCGTGCCTCCTGTGCCCGGTTCGCCGCCGCAGGTCTGGACGCACGTCGCGCTGCCCGTCGGGAGACTGAAATCCCACGTGCCGTCGGTCTTGGCTGCGCACACCGCACGAGTGGCGCGCAGCAGGGACTCGTCGCTGTTGATGGCGGGGGATCCGAACACGTCGTCGCCTGCGCAGCAGCAGCCCAGATCGCACTGGTCGAAGGCGCTGCATGTCGATGCAGCGCCGCTGCCGATGATATCGCCTTGCGCGGCGTTGCATGCGGCGCGGAACGCGTCGTTGCTCGTGTACGCGACGCCGTCAAAGCACTCGCCGGCGTCGGGGATGCAACAGCCCCAAGGCTCGCCGACAGCCAGTGTGTTGGGCGTGGTGATGAGGAATGCTGCTGCGACGAGGCACAGGAACGCAAGAAGTTCCGCACGACGGAAAGAACGTTGTTTCTCGCACCGCACCACGGTGCGACCTCTCGAGAGGGCGTTTATAAACTTTCCGTCAAGCCACCGTCGTTGGCATCGTGCATGGGACCGTTGCGGGGATCAGCCGGAGACCGGACGGTGAACCGTGACATGGTCGTAGTCACCGCACGTCGTCGGACTGTACGGCATCGGGCAATCGGCGTCCCACACGACGACCTGCAGCAGGATGGACGGATCTGCCGCCGGCTCGATCTCCGCGGTGATGCGCGGGTCATCGTACAGGAGCGGGCCATCGTCCGGATCGGCGGCGACAGCGGCAGCGGGTTCCTCGCCCGAAATGAAGATGCTTATCCACGCATCGTCCGGCAACGTGTCCAGCATCGGAAGACGATGCTCGATGAGGAAACGGAACGGGAAGGCTCCAGAACCCGCGTCGCTTTGCGCATCGAGGATGACGACCATGTCCGCGAGCGGTGTGATACTGCCGGCCGATCCGCCAGAGAGGATGCTCGATACGGGAACATCACGAGAGCGCCGGACGGTCATGCCTGGCTTCCAGGAGACCAGCCGCTGGTAATCCTGCTCGATGCGGAACGTGACGTTGCGGGATTCTGCACGCGCGAGGTCGTCGGCGAACCGCAGGATGGCGAGGAGACGGACATCGTACGAACGGCTGATAGGTTGGGTCTCAAGCACGATATCACCAGAGAGCACGAGCGGATACGTGAGGGTGACGGCGATCTCCGACGGCAAGTACGTGACGTTGAGGGTCGCATCACCTACGCGCATCACATCACGGCCGATCGCTTGGGAAAACACCGAAGGGCTCGCGCACGATGCGACGCGCTGCGCGATATTGCGCGCCAGCGTCTCCTGGACCGATGGACCGCGTGTGCCGGGCGGGTTGTCCGGGTACGAGACGCAGGCGACGAACGCACCCGGTGCGTTAGGGCCAGTGCGGTCGCACGCGGCGGCGAACTGCACATCGCCGAAGTACCCGCCGCTGTATGCCGGGAATGGCCGGTCGGTGCGGGGATCATGCGTGCTTTGCGCGATCGTGACGTTCCAGTCCGGATACCGGGGCGGCGCGTTCGCGATCGGCAGCACATCCGTGTCTTGCGGTGCTGCGTTGCGCGTGACGCCATACGCGACGCGGGTCTGGGAGGCACCGGTGCCCAGAATCGCGCTTGGCCCGACGCCGTCGGCGGCTCCGGTATCCCCGACGATGCGCAGCTCGTCCTTGACGATCGCATCCAGGCAGGAGCCGACGTGACGATCGATGAGCGCCATATCCGACATGGCGACCGTCCCCTGCACACGCTCATGCAGGTTCTCCGACCCCTGCTGCGCGCCAAACAGGAGATAGAAGATGCCGAACACGAGGAGGATGAGCAGGCCGATGATCACGAACATCGTGATCTGCCCGTGCCGGCGCGCGCCCTCACCTCGCATGCGGCGCTTCCCGACGTGGAGGTATTTAAGTATTCGTGGTGGGGCGCGTCGTTCGGAACGCACCGCAACGCATATGAACCGTCCGGCGTGTGGCGCGCGGAGGATGCGCACTCCCATCGGCACCGGGCAATTCTATGCTGCGGAAGCGCAGCTGCTCACGGAAGAGATCGCCGCGTGCTACGAAGGCCAGCGGGGCCCGGGCGCGTTGCCGCTGTCGAGGAAGGACGATGGCGTGCGTGCGCTCATCGCACCCAACAGCCCATACCGCAACTGCGGGCAGTGCATGGCGTGGGCGTACCGTCGACTCGCGCACACACCACGCGCTGACGTGTACATCATCATCGCTCCCAATCGCGTCGGCCCGGAGACGTGCGTGACGCTCGACGCATACAGCACCCCATTGCAGGCAGCGCGTGTCGACCAGGAGCTTGTGCGCGCGCTGGTCCAGCAAGGGAACGTGACGATCGATCCCGAGGCGCACGCGCGCGAGACCGCCATCGAGGTCCAGCTGCCGTTTCTGCAGCACGCGCTCGGTCCAGAGGCCGAGCACCTGAAGATCCTGCCGCTCCTCGTGGGCGAGGCGACCGACATCCCCCGGCTCGCGCTCGACCTGAAAGAAGCGATCGTCGAATGCAAACGGGAGCCCATCTTCATCGTCAGTTCCGGCCTCAGCCGCTATGGCCCGGTATTCCGTTTCGTGCCATTCGCGTCCGATGTGCCGGAACGGATCGGCGAGCTCGACGAGGCGCTTTTGGCGCGTATCCGCGCGTTCGATCCGGATGGGCTGCGCGCGACGGTCGATGAGCAGATGAGCGCGATGGACGGTTCGCGCTGCGTGGAATTGCTCTTGCGCACCTTGCGGCCGTGCGCGATCGAGGTGGAGCAGATGTACACGAGCGGGGATATCCTGCAGGATTGGAAGAACAGCGTTTCGTACGCGGCGATCGTGTTCACCGAACGTTCTCCGACGGGGACCGGTGTCGAAAAACTGGTCGAATTCGAGTGAGAACGGTCAGTTCTGCGTGGACGGGTGCTTCTGGTTGGCACGATGGTGCGTTCGACGGAAAAAAGGGAAAAGATTTATAAATAAGTGAATTAACTACTATGACGTGACTATTCAGGGAGGTTTTGGTGTCCTGTTCGGCCAAGACGCGCCGCTCTACCTGATCAAAGACCTGTCAGCGCCCGATGCGCCAGTGCATGAGCACGCCCGGCAAAGCGGCGTCGTGGTCAGCCGGACGAGCCCACGGGCCGACGAGCCCATCTGGCGCGCGCGGGCAGGGACGTGCGCGAGCCTGCACGCGTTGCGTGAGATCCGCAACGAATTCGGCCAGGGCCTGGCAGACCGCGTCGAGCTCGCGCTGCTTGAGATGGTCAAGAACTTCACGACGCACGCGCAAGGCACCGTCGGCTTGTGCGCGATCCGTGCCGACATCGGCAACGACCCGTACCTGCTGCTGGAAGTCAGCGCCGAAGGCCCCGGATTCGACCCTCGTGAGCTGCTCTCCGCGCAGCACAAGCGGCAAGCGGTGTTTGGCGAAATAAAGGATGATTACACGCACCGGGTCGGCGGATTTGGCGATGAGGTTATGAACAGGTGCGCGGATATCTACGGCTACAGCACGAATCCGCGGGATCCGACGCATAAGACCGATGGCCGCGCGGGATACCTCGGGTTCAAGCTCACCACCGATGAGATGGCGACGAGCCAAAGGCGACGCATGCTCGAAGAGCAGATAGGTGAGGCGTTGCGGACCCCGTTCAAGGGAAGCGCGACGGATCGGCCTTCATCCTACGGGGACGGCTGCGTGTATCGCGCAGTCATCGAAGGGCAGGATGATATCGCTGAGTTCTGGGCGCGGTGCGATGCGATGGTCGGCGGACCCATCCTCAAGACTATCGAGGAGCATTTCGCGGACGATCACGCGGCCGAGATGCACATGGGGATCGCCGAGGTCGTCATCAACGCGAACGAGCACGGCCTGAGCCGGATACCCGGCGCGTACAAGCGCCTGGAGATCGCCATCTATAGCCTGCCCGAGAGCGAAACGTCAACAACAGGCTATGTGCGCATCCGCACGAACGGCGTGCCGTGGGATCCGACGCAGGCCGAACAGGCAGACCCCAACGAGCTCGTGTACACGGCATCGAACAAGCCGAGCAGCCGCAAGAAAGGCCGCGGCATGAAATTCCTCAAGCTGTACGCTGATTACGGCGCGTACACGCACGACGGCACGGGCATGGATCTCGTGTTCCGGCCGCTCAAACGCGCCGCGTGAGCACTGCCCACACCCTGTTTGTGCGCGGCAGACTTCTCCGCGATCAGCCGCGTTCCTTGCGCGGCGTGCGCTGGCTCGGGTTCGACGGCGTACGTCGCCCGTCGCGCGTCACGCGAGGCACCGGCCTGCGGCTACGCAGGACACGGGCATACTCCCGTGATTCGGGCATGTAACCCGGCGCGCCTGGACGCGGCCGCTTGGGTTGCGGATTGCGCTCGGACGAGGCTGCGAGGAGCTTCTCGATCTCCGACGGCACGAGGTGCCGGTACTTCCCTTCCTTGAGGGCCCCCGGCAGGTGCACGCCGCCGATATCGACACGGTGCAGGTCCTTGACCCAGAAGCCCAGGAGCTTGAAGATGCGCTTGACCTCCTTGTTGAGGCCGGTATGGACGGTGATGCG
>CAYNGK010000002.1:0-7677 GCA_964396935.1 uncultured Methanosarcinales archaeon
CAGGCCGTCAATCAAACGGCAAGGCATTTCGCTACCTTAAGAGAGTTATAGTTACCCCCGCCGTTTACCAGCCCTTAGCTCCGTTGGACCGGAGTTTTAGGTACTGACACTGGGCAGACGTCACCGGCTATACGCACCTTTACAGGCTAGCAGCCGGCTACGTTTTTGTTAAACAGTCGGACCCCCCTTGTCATTGCACCCTACAGACGCGCGCGTATGCGCACGGACGTAGGGACCCCTTATACCGAAGGCACGGGGCTAATTTGCCGAGTTCCCTTGCCTAGTTTCTCCCTTCACACCTTGGACTTCTCATCCAGGGGCACCTGTGCTGGTTCTGGGTACGAACATCACTGATCCTTGACGCGTCGCTTTTCACGGGCTCCGGGCATCAACGGAATACGCACAAGGCGTACGCATCTCGTTGTTGCTCTCGTTCTCGCCATAACGGCACTCCCGAGACCTGCAACGATTCCCACGGCTGGGTAGCCGTGTCCATCTAGCCCAAAGCGTCGCAACGCATCCTTGTGTCGCCACACGTACAATGATGGTACCGGAATATTAACCGGTTGCCCTTTCGCGCTACACTCCTTCTCGGAGCTCGCTTAGGATCGACTATCCCTCAACCGATCTACGTTGTTGAGGAACCCTTGCCCTTTCGGTGACGTGGAGTCTCACCACGCTTCGTTCTTACTCTTGCCAGGATTCTCATTACCGCACGGTCCACGCATCCTCTCGGACGCGCTTCTTCCCGAACGGTACGCCAGTCTACCACACGCCTTGCGGCGGTCTGAGGTATCGGTAACCGATTTAGCCCCGTCCATTTTAGGCGCTACTACCCTTGACAAGTAAGCTGTTACGCACTTTTTAAAGGGTGGCTGCTTCTGAGCCAACCGCCTCGCTGTCTGTGGATAGTAACAACCTTCACCCTTTCACACTGAATCGGTATTTAGGGACCTTAACCTCAGTCTGGGTTGTTCCCCTCTCCCCTCACATCCTTACGCCGTGAGGGCGTCTCCGGACATCTACACGCACGAGGGTTTCGGAGTTTGACTAGGGACCGACAGGTTGCCCCGCCTTAATCCCATATCAGTATCTCTACATCCTCGTGTCGCTCCGTCCAGGCCTGACTGCGGCCAACTTCGACTGGAACCAGCTATCACCGCTCTCGATTGGCTTTTTACCCCTAGCCCGAGGTTAGAAAAACCCATGCATGGAGAACTTCTTCAGGCCTCCACGAGGTTTTACCCTCGCTTCACCTTACCCCGGGTTAGATCGAGCGGCTTCGGGTCGTGTTCAGGTGACTCATGGCGCTTTCACACCACGCCCCTCGTAAACTGCGGGCTCTTGGTTTCCCTGCGGCTTCCCGACGTAACGGCGGTTAGCCTTGCCACACAAACACACTCCCTGGCCCGTTATTCAAAACGGACGATGCACACGCGAACGTGCGCATCTTACTATAACTCGACGATTTCACGCGCTTTGCACTCCCTGCGAAGGGTACTTTTCAGTGTTCCCTCACGGTACTAGATTCGCTATCGGACTCACGACGTATTTAGGGTTGGAGGTCGTTGTCCCCCAGTTTCGCACGCCATTCCCAAGGCGCGCTATTCAGGAGACCCGTACATCCACCTGTCCATCGATCACGGGGCTGTCACCCTCTATGGCACCGCGTTCCAGCGGACTTTATCTCGGACTGGCCAGACTAAAAACAGGTCCTGCAACACCACATCTCCGACGCCTTACGGCGCAGGATTCAGTTTGCCCTAGGGCGGTTTTCGGTCGCTCTTACTCACCGCATCCCAATTGGTTTCTTTTCCTGCGGGTACTGAGACGCTTCAGTTCCCCGCGTTTGCTATCCTCACGGATTTGAAGGGAAGTCCCATTCGGATATTCCCGGTTCGACCCCCACATGCGGGTAGCCGGGACTTTGTGCAGCTTGTCACATCCTTCATCGCCGCGTGAGCCAAACGATCCATCGTCGAGCGTGAACGAAACGTTCCTTTGCTCGGAAAATACGATTCTTGGTTGCAATCACCAGGGTCGCACATTTCCTCTGCATGGCGTCATTGAACATGATACGTGATACCACCCGGGATTTTATCTCCGGTCGCACGCGAGTTGTGGACCGACCGCAACAGCCGTAGCCATTGCGATCACTGATATGCGTGCGGTTCTGGCCCTGTGACCCCACGACGCTGCAGGTCGGGAGCTGCATTCAGGCACCTTGCGGTGCGGTGAATAGGATATTGGTGATTGGGAATGGACTCGCCGGGACATTCGGACG
The DNA here is from genome assembly GCA_964396935.1 of uncultured Methanosarcinales archaeon. Lineage (GTDB taxonomy): Archaea > Nanobdellota > Nanobdellia > Woesearchaeales > UBA525 > UBA525. The sequence goes on from CAYNGK010000002.1 coordinate 2,285, forward strand.
AGCCCGGGAAACCCACACTCGCCATTCGAACCCGAAGCCTCCCGCTTGCAAAGCGGGCGCTCTACCAGGTTGAGCTACGAGCCCAAAAAATGGGAAAGGAGGATGAGGCAAAGCGAGAACGCGATGCGCTAGTTCATACGCAGCGGTTCCCAGATCCGGTTTTTCCACAGTGAAGGGAAAAAGGAAAAAGGGAAAGGAGGTGATCCAGCCGCAGGTTCCCCTACGGCTACCTTGTGACGACTTAACCCACCTCACTGAGTCTAGATTCAACATGTTCAAGAAAACGTGTTTTACCTAAACCCTGCTCGGTTGGTTTGACGGGCGGTGTGTGCAAGGCGCAGGGACATATTCACCAGCAGATGATGACAGCTGATTACTAGGGATTCCGACGTCACGAGGCTGGGTTGCAAGCCTCGATCTGGACTGGGATAGGGTTTTGAGGATTGGCTTCCCCTTTCGGGGTCGCAGCCCATTGTCCGTACCAATGTTGCGCGCGTGTAGCCTAGGGGATTCGGAGCATACAGACCTACCGTTGCCTGCACCTTCCTCCTTCTTACGAAGGCAGTCTCTCCAAAGTGCTCGATCGCTGAGCTCGGTGGCAATTGGAGATACAGGTCTTGCTCGTTACCTGACTTAACAGGACACCTTACGGCACGAGCTGACGGCGGCCATGCACTACCTCTCGGCTCGTCTGGTAGTGTCTTCAACACGACCTTCATCCTGCCGTCGCCCCTAGTAAGGTTCTCCGCGTTGAGTTGGATTAAACCGCACGCCGCACCCCTTGTAGTGCGCCCCCGCCAATTCCTTAAAGTTTCAGTCTTGCGACCGTACTTCCCAGGCGGCGAGCTTAGCACCTTCGTTACGACACCGCGCGTCCACGTAGGACGCGCGACACCTTGCTCGCAGCGTTTACGGCCAGGACTACTCGGGTATCTAATCCGGTTCGCTCCCCTGGCTTTCGTCCCTCACTGTCAGATCCGTTCTGGTCAGATGCCTTCGCCATCGGTAGTCCTCCATGGATTATCCCATTTTACCGGTCCCCATGGAATACTTCTGACCCCTCCCGGTCTCGAGCGCGGCCGTGTCCCCTGCACGCCGTTCGGTTAAGCCGAACGATTTCACAAGGGATGCACCGCACCAGCTACGGACGCTTTAGGCCCAATAATCGTGATGACCACTCGTGGCGCCGGTGTTACCGCGGCGGCTGGCACCGGTCTTGCCCACCACTTATTCATCAAGCTGTCTACGCTTGACAAAAGCCTACGCCAGAAGCGTAAGCACTGAGTATCCCCTCTTCACACTTGCGTGCATTGAGAAGTTTTCGCGCCTGCTGCACCCCGTAGGGCTGGGACCAGTATCTCAGTGTCCCTCTCCGGGCTACCACTCTCATGGCCCGTACTGATCGTCGGTTTGGTGGGCCGTTACCCCACCAACAGCCTAATCAGCCGCCGGCCCATCCTAGAGCACGAGTTTGGGCGAAACACCATTCCAGGAGAATTCGCCTATCTGGGTTTACCCTCAGTTTCCCGAGGTTATCCCTGACTCTAGGGCAGGTTACCGACGTGTTACTGAGCAGTTTGCCTCTCTTGCGAGAAGACTTGCATGGCTTAGTCGGATACTCATAGCAGCCATCTCCCGCAGGATCAACGGGAACTCACGATTTGGGTCGCAATAATCTGAAACATATCACAAGAATTTGCGGTTATACTAGTTTGTTGGCTGATATTCGTAGCGCAAAGCATTCTTTGCTTTGCCTCATCCTACACATAGCGAACGTATCAGGTCCGCCATGATCGTGTGTCTCGGATGACGCCTCGCCGCGCGCACGGGCCCTTTCGGGCGCGAGTGTCGTGCGCCTACCGCGGTAGGCCCTTGGAGGTGAATACCGACCCTGTCTTACGGGGTCAGTGGGGCGCGTGTCACGGAAGCCCCCAAGGTCTTCCGTCGACGCACCCGTCGTGGTAACGGCGTGATTCGCCAGGGGTTTAAATAGATTACGGTCCCGGCTGACACCGGACCCCCGACCTGATGGATATTGGTCAGCGGACTTAAAAATGCTTCCTTTCTCGACGAGAGCTATGACGCTCGACCGTATCCTGCACGCCCTTACATCGCTCGCCCTCATCGGAGCGCTCAGCACACCGCTGTACGCGCAGCAGCGCCCGTGCGACGCGATCCGCTACACGGCAGCCAAGAGTTCCCGCTACGTGATCCTCAACACCCAACTGCTCACGCAGCACCCGGACGGGTTCACGATCCTCGTCGGAACGACCGACGCGCGCGATCCCGCCGCACTCGACAAGGAGACGGTGCGCGTAGAGACCGAAGGCGGGTCGTTCGTACCCGAACCAGCACTCCTCGAGCAGCTCACCGCAGCAGGGTTCAAGTCGCCATTAGATGGCGTCATCTATCGCGCGCGCTGCCAATGAACGGCCGCTTGGCCGAGGAAAATCTTTATAAGACACCGCCCGAGCCCGTCACGCACAAGCGCCAGTAGTTAAATGGTATAATTCGGCCTTGCCAAGGCTGTGTTCCGAGTTCGATTCTCGGCTGGCGCAGTTCTTTTCGATACGTTTAAAGCGGTTTTCAGGGACCTGAGCAGTGATGAAGCGATTGGAGAGCGTCACCCTGCTCGGCGTTGATTGCGTCGATATAGAACGCCTTGAGCACGCAGCGAAGATCTGCCAAGAGAAATTCACGTTCGCGCAGATCAAGCTCCTCACATCGTGTCCAAGCGAAAATGAACACGTCATCCAAATCCCCCACCTCGCGTCAACAAGGGACTATTCGAAATTCATCATTACACAACTCGAGCAGTACGTAACCACACCGCACGTACTCATTATCCAGTACGACGGGTTCATTCTCAACCCCGACGCGTGGTCTGATGAGTTCTTGAACTACGACTACATCGGAGCGCCGTGGCTCGTCGATAGGTTCTATGTTGAGAGATTCAACTTTCCAAAGGAACTTGCGGGATCACTCGTCGTAGGGAACGGGGGATTCAGCGTACGAAGCAAGAAGTTCATATCGACGTATGCCGCACTCGAGCGCGAAGGAGCATTGACGGAGTATCACCCCGAAGATACCGCCGCGTGTGTGTACAATAGGGCGCTGTTTGAAGCCCGTGGCGTGACCTTCGCACCCGTTGAACTTGCCAAACGATTCAGTTTTGAACGAAAAAACGACGAGTACACCGCATGGGACGGACAGTTCGGGTTTCACGGCAGAGGATGGACAGACATCTCCAAATGGCGTGCAAAACACCCTGAGCACGGCGTGTCGAGACCTAGAGGATAACTATGCTCTCGCTCGCGTGGTTCGCGTTGCTGCCCGTCCTCCAGTACGGGTTGCTCTACGGCATTTCCCGCAAACGAAACACCCTTCCCCTCTTACGCGGTAACTACGCCATCACCTATCTTGATTGGTTGTTCGTCCCGTTCAATGCGCTCATTCCATTCTCGGTTGCGTTCTCTTGGACACGGTTCTCGCTGTTCGCCGCAGTGGCGTTGGTTGCCGTCATCGTACTGCACAATCGCTGGCGGACGATGGCGCAACGGCCAGAGACCCGCTACCTGTGCGTCAGCAAGAAAGGCCTCACGCCAGAAGGCGTCGTTCATTTCGCGTTTATGATCCTGCAGATCGCGCTCGTCCTCACGGTGTTCGTCGGCACTCCCACATCATCGTGGTATGCCACAACGCTCTGTTTGCTGCTGGTGTATCTTGTCGGCTATATCCTCATCATCAAGTACGTGCGCGGGTTGCGGATCATGACGAAGCCGGAGCATCCGTTCATCATCGGCGGCATCATCGTGGTGAGCGTTCGCCTGCTGTTGCTGCTCATCGCATAACGCGACGGCTCATCCCCACATCGCGACGAGCGTCCCCGCGTAGTACGAGAGCGCGACGATCAGGACGGCGAACAGGATGTTGCGCGCGACCGTGCGCGGGATGGGTGTTTGCTGCACGAACGCGATCTGGACGTTCACGAACGCGAGGAGAACACCACCCCACACGAGGCTCGCGATGAGCGCAGGGATGAAGTCCAGAAACAGGAACGGGACGATGAAGCTCATCGTGAACAACGCTTTCCCCAGCAGCGTCGCGAGCGCGCCGCGCAATGCCGCGCGCGCGGTCACGCCGCGCTCGGAGCGCTTCGCCGCGTACATCCCTAGCGCGTCGGAGCAGCTGTCCGCGACCGCGACGCCGACGATGCCGGCGATGACGGCGGTGCGCGATGCGGTCGCGGCGTTCAGACCGACGATGATGCCGAGCGTGGTGAGCACCGCTGACGATATCCCAAACGCGTAGCTACCGAAGCGCGCGTGCACGGCAGCAAGCAGCCGCTCGTGCGGCGGGAAGTTGCGCAGCGCGAGTTCGAAGTATGTCAAGGGGAGCGCGTCGCGCTCGACCAGGCCGAGCTTCGGGAGGAGCAGCTGTGCCGCGTGCAGGTCCTTGTCGTTCTTGAGCTCGAGCTCGACGAACGAGCCGAGCCGCTCCACCGCATCGAGGTTGATGACGATATTCTTGTACAGGTAGATCGTGCGGCGCTTGTGCACCGTGAGGACCTCTTCGTGGTCCTGCTCGAGCGCGCGTAGGCGTTGCTCATCGATGATCGCGTGCGCCGCCATATGCCCCTGGCCACGTCGCACCCCGTCGCGGTACGTGAAGAGCAACCGCTCGCCGCCTTCCACGCGCACGCGGATCATCTCCGCCGTTCGGGCGCCTCGCTTGGGGCGGTAGTAATGGTCCTCGTGCGATGTCGTGCCGAGCTCTTTCGCGCCCAAGCGCAGGAGCGTCGCTTCCGGCACGACTGCGCGGAACTTCAATTGGCGCTCGTAGCGCGCGTGCTTGAGCTCCTCCTTGATGAGTCGCTGGACTTCCACGGAATCGTTATCGACGGGAGATGTTTAAAAAGGTTCTGCTCGCACAACAGACAAAGAATATAAACATCGCGACGGAGGGTTCAGGTATGCACATTTTCCGGACGGTCAGAGAGACGTTCTCTCCGTCCCGGAGATATCATCGCCTGCTACTGGAGGATTTCGATCGGTTCCGAAAAGAGATACGGGGGAAGATGAACGCACTCGATGTCGAGTGGTCGCTCGTGAACGAGCTGTATCAAGAGATCGTTCGGAAAAAGCAAGAGGCCGACCGGCAGAGAATTCACGATGCGTCGTTTGATCTGCAGGCATTGGCCGATGAGTTGAAATCGTACACGCACATACTGTTCTTTCGGCGAACGATCCTCTTCTTGAAGAAGATATACGAGAAGAATCCTGCGGCAGAGGACTACCTCCGGCTCCTGGAAAAGGCCGTATCCGGGCTCAACAAGGATCTGTCCGACGATTTGACAACGTATTACCTGCCCGAGTTACGAAGATTGCTGGAGT
>CAYNGK010000002.1:7687-28123 GCA_964396935.1 uncultured Methanosarcinales archaeon
TATTCTCTTCAAAGAAGAGCCACGACGCCCAGCATTTTCTTCGGCATCTAGATATTGATGAAGTGAAAAACGTCATTTGCGCCCCCATAGACGCGCTTCGGTCGAATGAAGAACGGCTGCAAAAACTACAAGGGCTATTGACCCAGTACAGATCAACAATCGATCGTGCCGCTTCATTTTCCACAATTGCGGTGGGAGAAGAAGTGAAACGCGACGTTATGCGCGAGCTGACGCTGCTCCTATCGAGGGTTGCACAAGAGTATCTCGACGCGCACGGTCTGACAGCATCCAGGGAAGCACTCGAGTGCGCCGTCATCCCGCTCGAGGGCGCACACAACCTGCTCAGCGTTCTTTTTGAGGACCGTCTCGCGATTCACGGGACGGATGTGGTCTTTGCCGAACATCACCTGCGTAACGGCATCCCCACCGGAGGGCAAGGCGGCGCCAACTTCGTGATCGACGCGACGCCAGGGCCGTTCGGCATAGGGTGCAGGCAGTGCAGAATAGTGACGACCGTGAACGCGCTCTTGCTCGAGGCTCTGCGGGTCGGTGCAGCAGTGAAAATAGGAGACCACGTCCTCGTGTATGACCGCCACCTCATCATCACGAGGCGTGTCGGCACAGTACTCGCGCAAGTGACCACCGAATCGGATATCGACAAAATCCCGGGCCTCCGCGATCCCCGTGGAGCGATACTGCAAATAGAACGGGACGACACGGTAAGACTCAAAGTCCCATGGGTAGTGGTTACGCAAGACAAGGACTCGTATGCGTTCATCCGTGCCAATCCACGATCGTTCGCTAACGCGCACGTGTTGTATGGTGAACACGAGTGCCCCGTCGTGAAGAATTGGCAAGGAAGCGATTGGCTGCAACACCTATTGGATGATGGGGCCGGAAAGAGATATCTCCTCGGGCTGCTTCGTTGAGTGCTCTTTTCGACGAGAGAAGAACGAAAAAAGAAAGGAAAACCCGCGTTTTAGCAGTAGCTCAAGCAGATATCTAACGCGTCGCCGCTCAAGCCATCGCACGCGGCGCAGTTGTCGCCGGACCCGGCTTCGACCGTGCCCGCGGCACCCACCCCAGCGCCGATACCCCCGTACGCGTTCGCGTCGAACTCCTTCGGTTCCGCCGGCGGCACGAACGCGCTCGATGCCACGCTCTTAGAGTAGGCGGTCGCCTTCATCTCGGAGCGGAATTCCTGGCCTTCGGCGCTCGATTCCATCAGGATGTACAAGGGCGCTGCGTCAGACGAGAAGCACTGGCGCATCGTCACGTCCTGCGCGGGGTCGTTGGAGGTGATGCGGAAGCATTTCGCGGTCGTGCCCGCGATCGACATCGTGCCATCAGCGTCGATCGTGTACTGCGACGCATCCTCCTGGATGTCCGCTTCGATGTCCGTCGCCTGCGGCTGCTCGTCGTCCTTGGACGTGAACTTCGTGCAGCTCCAGGAGCTGCCCATCTTCGTGCAGCTGATCACGTCGCCGTCGAGCACGTACGACTGGATGTCGTAGCCGCCCGCGGACATGTCGGTGCGGATCTTGTCCGTACCCTTCATGTACATCGACATCTGCGAATCCATCATCTGGCCGCCGGCCTTCGTGCTCAGGTCGTAGTCGACCTTCCACTCGAGGTCGGCCTTCGTCGCGAGCAAGGCCATGTACGCCTTCGCGTCTGGCGTGAGCTTCACGTTTTCGCCGACATCCGCCGTAACATCGATGGCGGCATCTCCGTCGGCATCCGCCGCAGCGCCCGCATCCACGTCTGTCGTTGCTGCCTGGTCGCATGCGCTCAGCACCAGCAGCGCCGCGATCAGGAGGATGAACCAGTTGGTCTTCATAGGGGAAAACACCTCGTTGCGGACAGGCCGTTCTCTATCGCTTATGAATGTTTCGCGCCACCCGAGAATGGGGAAAACCTTTATAAGACCCTCTCGGAGTCCCTCGGAGCAGCTCCACCTCTCACCACGAGCCCGTAGCTTAGCCTGGCTGGAGCATACGACTGATAATCGTAAGGTCGGGAGTTCAAATCTCCCCGGGCTCACTTCTTTCCCATAGACAGCAGTCCACCTGCGCGGGGAGCGCGTCTGCTGTGCCGCGGCAAGTTTTTATCCGGACACCGACACACCATCACGCGTGAAGGCACAGACGCTGTTGCTGACCGCGTCCCTCTGGTTGCTGCCCGCCGATGGCGGCGATCTGCGCAGCACGCCATCAGAGGAGGATTGCGTCGGCTGGAGGATAGGACCGGCAGTCGGAGAGCTGGCGACTCACGCGCGCATCAGCTGCTCACGCAAGACCAGCAGCCTGGATGTGTTCTGCGATCCGCAGGATGGCATCCTCTATCAGGTCAAAGAGGAGGTCTTCGCGAGAGTGGGACAGGCATATCGCGAGTATGACATCGACCTCCAGGTGTCCTACAACGAGAACCAGACTTCCCGATATGACATGACCTTGGCGTTCGTGGAACCGCTAGTCATGCAGGTGAATGGCTGCGCTGAGTATGCGGGATGCGCGGACGCGGCTGAGATGCACGCGATAGTGAGCACGCTCACGGACAATGCAGCCGTACGCGCCTTGACCCGGCAAGAGGTTATCGCCTACTATGCGAACGTGGTGCTCCACGAGACCGCGCACCTGATGGGGCTTGCGGATATCCCGGCAGCGACGGATGCACGAGCCGCGCGATGGGCGGGCAACATCATGTACCAAGACCATTTCCGGTCGTTTTCAGCAGGAGGCGGACCCTTGGGTTTCACACCACAACAGCAAGAGCAGATGCACACCCACCTGCGTCGAGCAGCGGCACGCAACAGCGCAGGCAGGACGCGACACGAGTGAACCCGTTACGCCAATACTAGGAGAGTTTTTTATACTCCTGAGAGCCACCGATAGGGTGATCGAGTACCTCCTGCTCTTTGTCGGCCTTGTCCTGCTCGTCAAGGGCGGCGGGTGGCTTGTCGACGGCGCGTCCTCGCTCGCGAGCCGTGTCGGCGTGCCGCCGCTCGTCATCGGGCTCACGGTCGTCGCGTTTGGCACGTCGCTGCCGGAACTGCTCGTAAGCGTGCTTTCAGCGCTGCAGGGCTCATCGGATATCGCGTTTGGGAACATCGTCGGAAGCAATCTCGCGAACATCCTGCTCATCCTCGGGGTCGCGGTGACGATCTCGACCGTCAAGGTGCAGCGGTCCACCACGCTCAACGAGGTGCCGTTCTCATTTCTCGCCGCTGCGCTGCTCTTCACATTCACGCTCGCGCCGGCGCTCGATGGTATCCCCGGCCACGACATCTACCGGTTCGAAGGCATCGTCTTGCTGCTGGTCTTTTGCGTCTTCCTCGTGTACGCGCTCGAGATGACCCGCAACGCCAAGAAAGCGGATGCGAAAGCGACGAGCGAAATCATCCACGTGCACAGTCCCGGCCGCATCACAGCCCTGCTCGCGGGCGGCCTTGCGGCGCTCTACTTCGGCGGCCAGTGGACGGTCGATGGCGCAGTCGCTGTCGCCAAGCTCCTGGGCCTAAGTGAGTACGTCATCGCCTCCACCATCATCGCGGTCGGTACCTCACTGCCGGAGCTTGTCACGACCGTGATCGCCGCGCGCAAGGGAAACGCGGATCTCGCGGTCGGGAACGTCATCGGGAGCAATATCTTCAACATTCTCTGGATCCTCGGCGTCACCGCGATCATCGCGCCGATCAGCCTGCCCGCGAGCGCGGCATGGGATGTGGGGCTCCTGCTCGTCTCGACTATGCTCCTGTTCGGGTTCCTGTACTTGTGGCGCCGGCACGAGCTCGAGCGGTGGCAAGGCATCCTGTTCCTGCTGCTGTACGCGGCGTATCTCGCGTTCCTGCTGCTGCGCGGATGATGTGACGAGAGAACGGAAAAAAGAAGGAAAAGGAAAAACACCTTAGTGCTTCATCACTTGCTCAGGCGCTGCTGACTTGCCCCAGAGCTTGCGGTCCAGGGAGTACTTGCCGCCGCCCATCAGGAGGATGAGCACGAACGCCACGAGGAACACCAGGGTGAGCTCACCGCGGTTCTGGTACGGCAGCGGCGTCGCTGCGCTGAAGTGCCCGACCGCATACGCCGCGACCATGTTCAGGCCGCTGATGATCGCGCTGATGCCCGTGAACAGGCCAAGCACGATCAGGAGCCCGCCCAAAAGCTCGATGATGCCCGCGATCCACAGCATGTTCAGACCGCCGAGCCACGATACCGCGATGCCGGTGCCGAACATGCTCTGCGTGCCTTGTGCACCGAACCAGCCGAAGATCTTCTGTGCGCCGTGCGTGAAGAACAGCAGGCCCAGCAGCACGCGGAACACCGCGTAGAACACGTCGTTGTACTTGCCGCGGAACGCGGCGATCTGGTCATGGAATACCATTACGCTACCACCGCCGGAGGCTAATCTCGGGACCCCCAGCATACCGGGCCGGAGCGACCGCAAACGTTTAAATAACCTCCGGCGGTCCCCGTGCACGGACGCTCCGATGGTGTAGTCCGGCCAATCATCCCGCCCTTTCGAGGCGGGGACCCGGGTTCGAATCCCGGTCGGAGCATTGCACGCGGGCGACAAGCGGCCTCGCGAGGTGGACACGATGAAGAAGCAAGCGAAGGAACCGCGTTGTGAACAGCACACCAGCAGCACCCCCGTTGAGCGCGGCGACTCCGGCTCGAAGCTGTAAGGCCTCGGGTACGTCGGGGCTGTCGTGTACTACATTCAGGCCACGACCGGATTCTGGATGGGCGTGCTTGGTGTCTTGAAAGCCATCGTGTGGCCAGCGTTCCTCGTGCACGCCCTCCTGAAGCTCGTCGGCGCGTGAGCGATCGACGGGAATGATGCGACGCGCCCTTCAAGCGCGGACGTGCGGGGCCCAATTCTCCATGAGCACGTGCACGTCGAGAAATTCATTATCGAACATCGTGTAGCGCGTGAACGGTTCTGGGAATCCGAGCTTATGCGGATTGCGCAATCGCCGTTCCGTGTTCCCGTACATCTGGCGCAACCCGAATTTGATGCGCGCATCCGAGCCGACGATCATCTTCGCACCCATACGGAGGCCGAGGTCTATCGCGACGAGGCCGAACGCATTGACGAGGTCCTTATGGGTGTCGAAATCCTTGTGCGGCGGTTCTATCGTGTCGACGCCAAGCACTGGAGCGCCCGCCTCCATGAGGAAGAGTCGTGCGTACCCTTGCACCACGTCATCTCGGTAGCCAACGAGGAAGCGTGAACCGGGATCATTCACCATACCTCGATATTCGGGCATCGAGGAGTGCCGGATGCAGGATTGTCCCGTCGCCATTGCGGACAATTTGAGCTTCGCCGGAGTCTTTGCATCCTCGATGCGCAATCGTCCACGAACATCACGCAACATCGTCTCACAGCTGTCGAGCGCATACTTCTTGAGGATGCGCAAAAGCGCGGTGATCTCCGCATCTTCGGGTCGGTTCTGCATGAATGCCGCAAGCTCGTCGAGTTGTTGCTTCCACGTCAGCAAGCCGCCGTTCGCCTTGAGCGCGTCGCGTATCTTGGCGGTGAACGTCCCCCACTGGTTCTCCGGCACCGGGAAATTCTCTTTACCGGCCGCATCGGCAAGCAATGCGAGGCGTCGAGTGGCTTTCTCATTGCACGGCATATCGTGATAGCGTTGCAAGAGCGCGTCGAGCGGCTCTTGGCGATACCGTTGCGGGTCGATGCGCGTGCCTTGTTCCCCTTCTGTCGGTTCACCAAAGAGGTATCGGACAGGCGGTGTCTGCGAGAATCCGACGCCAGCGATCTGTGGAGCATAATACCTGGTCGGCGAGAGGCGATAGGCGATCTTGCCGTCTTTGCTAATCCGGATCCACTTCGAGAGTGCAGGACGAAGTTTTTCGAGGACTTTCTGCGCAGTCATCGCGATTTCGTGTTCAGTAACGTACGATCTTGCAGCAGAGGCGGCGATATCGGTGACAATACTCTTGAAGTAGGCATCCGACCGCTTGAGCAGCTGCTTGGTGTTGCGTAATCTGTTGCGATGAGACTGGAGCACATTCTCCGCATCATACTCCTTGTTCTGTAATCGGCAATGATCGTAATACGACATCTTGCCGCTCCAATATTTGGCGTTGGCAGCACGGCGCTCTGCGTGCGCTGCCTTGTATGCGGCGATCTTCTTCTCCAGGTCGCGTTCCAGCAGGTCGCGTTGGCGCGTTGCGCTCCGACGGGTTTGGGCGGTGATCCCCTGCGTCATCAGGGTAAGGAACTGCTCGTGCGTGTTCGCGTTCACGAGTTTGGCGAGCAGCGCTTTACTCGTAGCAGGAGATCGCCCGATCTCCGTTGCGAATTGTTGCCGAAGGGCATCGTACACTTTTGTGCGATACGTCGTGCGGTGATCATTGTCTGTCGGCGCGTGCAAGAGCGCATCGAGGTCATTGCAGACAGCCGTTCGAATCTGACGCATCCAATCGAAGGTGTCCTCATGGCCGCCGGAGATGGCCTGTTTGGTGAGCTCCGCAAAGGTAATGGCGCGGATGGACGGGGCATCATACAGTTCCTTGACGACCCAATCGACGGTCGGAGCAATCTCGTCGTTGAGAGAGGCCATATACCACTAGTCAGGAGTATAACTTTGTTTTTATGTATTTCCTCAAGGGAACGACCGCAAGAGACTGGGAGGGCACGGACGAACGTAACTGCACCGCGGGCAAATCTTTAAATACCCCTCCCTGGTTCGCGAGCGGAGATGAAGCGGAGTTCCCGTCGCTGGAAGAAGAAAGGGCAGATGCGCTGGAAGTGGCAGCGCAAGCGCATGAAGAAAGAGAAGCGCCGCCGTCTGCGCAAGTAGTTCCGGCATCTCCATCCGTTCTTGGGACTGGTTGTTCGGCATTCTTGCTCGGGCGCTATTCGTGCCAGAGCGACACACTACGTTCGGAGAACACCGCAGATCTCGCCGCAGAAGCGAAACGGAGGACTACTTCTTGCCCTTCTTCACAGGCTCGTCAGGCAACCCGATGCGCAGCTCGACATCCTTCTCCGTCTCCTCGTGCGGGTGCGTGCTGTCCTTCTTGCTGATCAGGATGAGCTGGCTGCGCAGGATCAGGTCGTGCTGGCTCACGAACGCCAAGAGCACGCAGCCTGAGTACAGGAACGCCATGAGATTGCCCACGAGATCCAGATTCACGTTGGGCATCTGGAGCCCCGAGAGGACGAGCACGACGAAGATCTGGTACGCGAGATAGAAGAACGACGCGAGGAACAGGAAATCCCACGGCCGACGGTCGTGGTGCTCTTCGGTCTTGTGCAGAAACAGGTACGCGTACACGAGGATGAACGTCGCGATGAAGACATTCGCGTACCCGAGCCAAATCGTGACGAAATCGCCGATCATATCGATTGCCTTCGTTCCCGCCGCCTTGGGTCTCGTCCCGAGCGTCGCGTGCGGGGGCGCGGGGCCCACGCGGGTGCGCGACGCGAGACAGACCGCGAACCGGTCGCCCCGCGGCGAGACGTTCCGACGGGACCGTCGACGACATCCTCTTTAAAGGTTACGGGACCACTCGGGAATGGGTACCTATACGACCACCTGCACCACGTCGCGATCGATCGCGCCGATGGCGCGGCGGATCTTCTGGGCGAGCGCCTCGTCGGTCGTCGCGCGCTCGACTTGCGACAGGACATCGATGATGCGACGCATGAAACGCACGATGTCACCTTCCGGCATCGTCGTGACTTGCAAGAGGTCGGCGAACCCGCCGTTGCCGTACCAGCGCGAGAGCACCGGTTCGATCACCCGCATAGCGGAGTCGCGGAAGTACCGCTGGATGGTGGGGTACGGTTTGAGGATTGCGAGGAACGCGTCGGTGGATGGCGCGTCGCCGCGCGCGAACGTGACGCCGCGCTTGTCCTGGAACTCGAGCGCGCCAGCGATGAGGATGCAGTGGAGTTCCGTCAATTCAGCCGCGACGGTGGTCGTGAACAGTTCTGTCAGGATGAGCTCGTGGCCGTAGATGAGGCGCGCGAACTCGCCGCGTGACGTGAGGCGATCATCCTCGCCGACACGCTCGACGTACTCGAGCTCGCGCAATTTCGCGAGCTTCTTGTCGTACGCGATGAGGATGCGCTCCGCGTGCTTGCCCGCCGCCTGATAGGTCGCGAAGCTCGATTTCAGGATCACTTGGCGCTCCTCGGGCGTGTGCCCGGCGACGAGGTTGAGGATGGTGTTGTTCGACAATTTGTACTGGGAGATGAGCGGTTCCGTGTCTCCAGCGGTGACGCGCGCGATCTCTCCGAGGTCCGCGAACTCCGGGTCGACGACCGCTATCGCGTGACCGACCGTGTCCATCCCACGCCTTCCGGCGCGCCCGGCGAGCTGGAAGTACTCCTTGCTTGAGAGGTAGCGGAAGCGCGTGCCGTCGTACTTCTCGAGCGAGTCGAAGCACACGGTGCGCGCGGGCATATTGATGCCGACCGCGAACGTCTCGGTCGCGTACAATACCGTGAGCAACCCTTCGCCGAACGCGACCTCCACGAGTTCCTTGAGCGCAGGCAGGATGCCGGCGTGGTGGAACGCGACACCGCGTTCGATGCACCGCGCGAGTTCCGTCGTCGTCTCGAGCCGGCGGATCGCCGGGTCCAGGAGCGAGAGCCTCTGCGCGATGAGCGCGCGGGCGCGCTCCTGGCGCGCGGGGTCGAGGAATCCTGTGCGTGACGCGAGCTCGCGCGCCTTCTTCTCCGTGTTCGCGCGACTGAAGCAGAAGTAGATGCACGGGAGGAACTCGCCGCGCTCAAGGGCGCGGATCAGGTCGACGTGCGTCATACGGTCCGTGATGACCGGTGCGCGTCGCTCATCGCGCCCGTGCAGGCGCTGCTTCCCGTGGCCACGCTTCGCGCGCGAACGGGGCGGTTCACGGAATCGCACGTACGCGTTCTTGCGCACGCGTTGGCGGATCTCGTCGAGCGTGGAGATCCCGAAGCGCACATCGAAGCACGCGTGCTCCAAGGGCACAGCGCGTTTGCTTTCCACCACGACCGGGACCGGGTGTCCCTTGATGGACTCGATCCAGCGCGCGAACTGGCGTGCGTTGGGGATGGTGGCGGAGAGGCACAAGAAGCGCACGTGCGCGGGCGAGAAGATGATGCTCTCCTCCCATGCGGTGCCGCGCTCCTCGTCGCCCAGGTAGTGGATCTCGTCGAACACGACCGCTGCGAGGTCGTCCGTGACGCGGTCGCGCGCAAGCAGCATGTTGCGGTAGATCTCGGTCGTCATCACGATGACAGGCGCGGTCGGGTTGTGCACGACGTCACCCGTCATGATCCCGACGTTCTCGGCGCCGTACGACGCCTTGAAGTCCGCGTACTTCTGGTTCGACAATGCCTTGATGGGTGCGGTGTAGAACACCTTCTTGCCGTCGCGCACGCTGCGCTCGATGAGGTAGTCGGCGATGACGGTCTTGCCTGTCCCCGTCGCCGCGCTCACGACGACCGATGATCCCGCGTCGATATGCGCGCACGCCTCGATCTGGAACCGGTCGAGCGTGAGGCCGCGAAACGTCGTGGGAGGCATTGGAGGAGCGCAAGCGTGCCGTGTTTAAAAGGGTTGGGAGCGGCGAGGCAAAGGCATAAGAATCGGTGCCGGACCGGCACACGTATGCGCCTTGCGGTGGTCGGGACAGGATACGTCGGCCTGACCGCTGGCGCGGCGTTCGCGCACAAGGGCCACGAAGTCGTCTGCTCGGATATCGATGAGCAGCGGATCATCGCGCTGCGTCAAGGCGTGATGCCGTTCTACGAGCCGGGACTCGAGGAGCTCGTGCGCAACGGCATCGCCGAGGGGAACCTGCGGTTCACGACCGAGCACGCGGCGGCGGTCGCGGATGCGCGCATCGCGTTCATCGCGGTCGGCACGCCGACCGGTGCGCGCGGCGCGTACGAGAGCACGTACGTGCGCGGCGCTGTGCGCGACGTGTCGCGGGCGTGGCGGGATATCGACGAGGATCGCGTGATCGCGATCAAGAGCACGATCAACACGATGATCTTCCACGAGCTCGAGGAGATGCTCGAGGAGCAATCGACGACCGATGCCCTCGTGCATCTCGCGTCGAATCCGGAATTCATGGCGCAGGGGAGCGCGGTGAACGACTTCCTCAAGCCCCACCGGATCGCCATCGGGACGCGCAGCGAGGAGGCAGCGCAGCTCCTGCGCGCGGTGTACGAGCCGTTCGTGCACGATGACCCGCAGAAGATCCGCGTGTACCAGCACCCGGAATCCGCGATCATCGGCAAGTCGCTCGCGAACGCGTTTCTTGCGGAGCGGCCAACGAAGATGAACGAGGCCGCGCGCATCTGCGATGCGAATGGCGGCGACATCCTCGAGGTGCGCGATCTCATCATGCGCGACCCGCGCGTCGGTGGCGAGTTCCTGTGGCCCGGCCCCGGTTTCGGGGGGAGCTGCTTCGACAAGGATATCCGCGATCTCGCGGTGTGCGCGTCGGATGTCGGGGTCCAGACGCACCTCCTCCCGGCGATCCTCGCCTCGAACGCGGCGCACAAGCAGTACATCGCCGACCGCATCGCGCACGCGCTCTCGCCGTCAGGCGACCTCGCGGGTGCGCGGATCGCGGTGTGGGGCCTGTCGTTCAAGGCAGGGACGGATGACATGCGTGATGCGCCGTCAGTGCCGATCATCACCTCATGGCTCGACCGCGGTGCGCAGGTGCACGCGCACGACCCTAAGGCCATAGCGAACGCGCGACGCGCGCTTGGGGATCGCGTGACGTACCACGAGCACAAGTACGATGCGGCGCGCGGCGCTGACGCGCTCGTGCTTCTCACCGAGTGGGGCACGTACGACAGTCCAGACTACGCGGAGTTGCGCTTCACGATGCGCCAGCCGTTGCTGTTCGATATGCGCAACCGCTGGAATCCGCAAGCCGCGCGCGAAGCGGGGCTCATCTACGCCGGCATGGGCCGCAAGTAGGGACGGACGCGCGACGACGCCGAGGCGTCGTCTTTCTTGCACACATCCATTTTATCGATTGCTGGGTGCCTGTTGCGTAGTGAGCGGCGAGATTTTGCCCGTCACAGTCCAATCGAACCCGAGCGGGCGTTCGAGCGTCAGGCGGTATGCGCCATCATCGCCCATCGTGCCGTGGAACGAGAAGTCAAGACCGAACGGTTTTCGATACACTCCTGCGATGTCACGTCCCGTCACATCGATCTCGAGCGTCCCATCGAATCCGACGCGCGCGATACGGTACGAACGGTCGTCGATCTGCTGCACGTCCCAATCGAACAGAAGCTTGTCTTGTGCGCCGACCCAACGGCCATCGCGCCTATCGGCGAGGAAGCGGTTGTCCGTGAGGGGCAGGTGCACACGGATGTCGACGTGATCCTTCACCGTCGTGCCGCTGATGCGAGAATCGAACGAGTATGGCCGTTCGATCGTCGCTTCGATGCTGCTGTTGCCGTACACGCGCTCCGCTGCGACACCGGTCACGATGACGACCGTAGCGTTCTGCATACGGTGTTCGCTTCCGGCATTCTTATCGCCTTCCGCCGCGTAGCATCCGGTGAGGAGCGGCAATGCCAGGAGTGAGTAGGCCAAACGACGCTTGAAGTTCATACTGCGGGGAAGCGTTCGTGAAGAGATAAGCTCATCGCGCGAGGATTCCGGGAATGCCGCACCACCCCAAGACGTGACGCGGTGGTTCGGCAACCTCAGGTCCGCTCGAACTTCTCCTCGTCGGGGGAGTTCGGGCAGATGAGGTGTTTCTTCTGCCACGTGTCGAGCGTCGCACGCGAGCTGTCGAGCTTCGTCCCGAACACCTTGTCCGCCCACGTGATGAACACGTTGAGGTTCTTCGTGTAGTTGCAGTGGTGCAGGAAGTGGTGGTTGTCGATGTGGCGGAAGTAGCGACCGACCCACGTGTCGGAACCGCGAAAGAGGCGCTGGACCTTGCGGTCGAGCCAGTAGCGCACGCGGCCCGACACCGAGAGCTTGGCACGCACCGCGCGCTCGCGCTCGACCATCTGCGATGCGACCTCGCTCATGATGTCGGCGAATGGCACATCGATGATCACGTTGCCCATCGCGCGGTTGCGCTCGACTTGCTGGGCGAAACGGTCCTCGAGGGATAGGTCGTAACGCACCGGCCAGATGTGACCGCTCGCGGTCTCGTCCACGTGCTGCTCGACGGCGTTGCAGATATCGTCCAGCAACGGCTTGGTGAACCGGAGCTTCCCGTCCCGATGCTCCTGCAGCAAGTCCCCGAGGGTGCGATTGATCGCGAGGCGGCGCTCACCGATGACGTGCATATAGTGGTGTGAGATCTCGTACCCTGCGTAGCCGAACGCGGCAGCAGTCATAAGGCCGGCGGCAGCTCCGGCGTCACCTGCGTTGAGCGCAAGATCCCCTTGCGTGAGGCCGTACGCCTTGTGCCCGGTGAAGCCCGCGCCTGCGCCAATCCCGAGGATCAGCAGGACATCCCGGAATCCGAAGTGGATCGTCTCGTGCTCGTTCGTGATGTCGCGGTAATAGTGCTCTGGGCCCATGAACGCCGCGTGGTGGACGTCGTGGTGCGCGTACGAGGAGGCGCGGTTGATGAATGTGCGGTCCCGTTTCGCGGTGTGCAGCATGTACTTGTGCACACCCCACTCCGCCGGGGAGAGGATGACAAGACCTGCCGAGAGGCCTGCGACATAGGAGGACCAGAACATAGCTGCCTGGTGCCCGATGCCGTATATACTTTTTTAGGTACACTACTGAATGAGAACGAAAACGTAACCGTTTTATATGGTGGAAGAACCCCGCACAGGATGTTCGAGCAACTCCGGGAACGCAGGCACAGGGCAGCGGAACAGAGACGAGAAGAAGAGGAGCGAGAGCAGCAGGAGAAGGCGAGGAAGATACGCGAACAGGAGGATTTGGAGCGCGCGATCGGCCAGACGATCCTCACGATCTCCGCAGAATCGTGGGCGCGGATGCGATCGAAGAAGCTCGTGAAGTACGACCCGTTCTTCGTCGATACGAGTGTAGGTGCTGAGAACGTACCGGTTCCTTCCTACGAGAAATGCAAACACAAGATGTACCAGCGAGCGCAGGAGCTGGGCGCTGAAGCGGTCGTCGATGTCCGACCAGTAGTGGTAAGCGTGAAAGGAGGCAACAACATCTATTCTGCGGTCTATCTCATCGGCACCGCTCTCGTGCCGAAATCATCGTAGGCTGATTGGCTCGTAGGCAATCTTATTGTCCTTCAGGACGACAATGCCCGCCAGACCTGCGTCTGCGTAGCTTGCCATATAAGCAAGATTATGAGTAAACTTACCCGGTTCAACGTGCCTGCTCGTGCTGTCGTGCGCTCGGTGCGCCGATTCATGGAAATGGCCACTGATTACTTTGGTGATACCTGTGCGTCCGTACGCTGCGCCCAAATCACTATTCCCGCGATTCTCGTGCTTGAATGTAAACCCATTCTGAGCCGCAATAATACGCATATCAGACGCAGAAACAGCCCCACACTGCTGACGAATCATTTCCTCAAGAACAACTCCGGGCAGCAGACTCTTGTCTGCCTTCTCGGCAAAATACGCCACATCAACACCAGTGTCTACACCAACACATCTTGCAGGAACGTGGCAGAAGACCACCGTGTGCTCTGCGTCATCGACTAGCTTGTCCAGATCACCCATATTGGTGATGGAGAGCAATGCCTTTTGCGCCTCAGGATGGCGCATATGCGCAGCAAGCTCTTCAACATTCAGCGGCGTCAAGCCCTCACGAACCCGTAAGTAATTGCCTGTTGGCACTTCGCCCGCGTGCAAATTATACTGCCCACCAGCATTCCAATCAGAACCCGGAAGGAAGACGAGGTGTTGTCCATTCACAATATGTTTCGGGTGCTTCACACAATCGATGATGTTAGAATATCGTGACGACAGTGCATCAACAACGGGAACGTAAGCAGCAATCTCTTCATGGCTGCCGGGTTGCACATACACGGGCAATCCGGTGCGTGCAGCAGCATTCAGCGTAAACGCCACGTGATCGGGAGACTCCCCAACATCACCGTTGAGGATAATTGCATCGATGTTGCCCTGCTGCAATTTTGCAATCAGCGCAGGAACAACCTGCGGATTTCTGTGTGTGTCCGAAAGTATTCCGTAGCGAGCAGTCATAAATAGTTCACCAGATACCACTATAAAGTGACTAATATTTATAAATGTCGTGGAATCCGCTTATAAATTGAAATTTTCAGGAGCTATTCTATCTGCCTGTAGAATCAATAGGCTCGCCCGGTGCTCGGAAGTTCGCTTCCGGCGCCGACCGATCCCTGATGGGCTCGCCCGGATTATTCGGAGCGAAGCGAACGAATCGCGGGAACGCTAGTGACCGCGCGTTCGAATCCGGACAAGATAAAATGAAGAGAAGATGGGCTCGCCCGGTGCTCGGAAGTTCGCTTCCGGCGCCGACCGATCCCTGATGGGCTCGCCCGGATTATTCGGAGCCGCAGCGAACGAATCGCGGGAACGCTAGTGACCGCACGTTCGAATCCGGACAAGATAAAATGAAGAGAAGATGGGCTCGCCCGGATTATTCGGAGCGAAGCGAACGAATCGAGGAGCAAAGCGACGAGCGTTCGAATCCATAAAACAAAGTAAACACAATGGGCTCGCCCGGATTCCCACATAAGGGCAGTCTGCCCTTATCAACCCTCAACGCCTACGGCAATGGGCTCGCCCGGATTCGAACCGAGGACATGCGCCGTGTAAAGGCGCCGTTATACCGCTAAACCACGAGCCCGATATCTGCCGCTCGGACCGCGGTGGGGGGTTAAAAAGCCTTGTGGGGGCGTATCACCGCCAGACGACCGCGCCTCGGCAACGCTTTTAACGTCGGGGCGTCCCCGCCCAGCCGATGAGGGAAACGGTTATAAAGGCGCTTGGCGGGGGTGCGGCACAGAGCCGTCGGTGCCACGGAGCGTCCGTTCGCGGATTGTCTCGGCACGCGCATCGCGTGGGCCCCTGCCCCCGCACGCGTGCCTCGGCGCGCAACCCAAGGTGGCACCGGTGATGCGGCGCATGGTGGATGGTACAGTGGTGACAGCGGCAAAGCGGATTGTGAGCGCGGAAGAGACGACGCAGCAGCGTATCCTTGATATCATCGTCGGCCAGGATGACGTCTCGTGGAAAGGGATCATCTTCGGCCTGATCGACACGCACCAGATGGACCCGTGGGACATCAACATCTCGCTCATCGCGGCCGCGTTCATCCAGGAATTGCGCAAATTGCAGCAGATGGATTTTCGCATCGGCGGGAAAGTCGTCTTGGCGAGCGCGATCCTACTGAAGATGAAGGCGGAGCGTCTGCACGACGATGATTTGGGCGCGCTCGATTCGCTCATCCAGTCGGTCGAGTCGCAGGACGAGCAGCTGCTGGAGATGGGCCCTGATGGCGTGGTGCGCGAGCGGTTGCCGTATCCCAAGCTCACCCCGCGCACGCCACAACCGCGCAAGCGCAAGGTGAGCGTGTACGACCTCATCGAGGCCTTAGAGCAGGCGCTCGAGATGGAAGCGCGCCGACCCGTGCGCGTCGCGCCACGCGTGCTTGACACGATCGAGCCGCCGTCGCATCATATCGATATCAGCAAGGTCATCCAGGAGGTGTATCGGATGATCTTCGACCATTACGAGGTGCGCAAGGAGCTCGCCGGATCGTTGGCGTTCACGCATCTCGTGAAAGGGGAGACGAAGCGCGACCACGTGCTCGCGTTCATCCCCTTGTTGCATCTCGAGAACGCGCGCAAGATCGATCTGGAGCAGCAAGCGCACTTCGGTCCGATCACGGTGCACCTGCTTGACGCGACAGCTCCGGTGTTCGAGGCGCCAAAGACCGACGACCGGCAACGGCCGGAGACGCGATCGCGCCGCAAGGAGCGCGAGCAGCGCGAGGAGGATGATGCCGCGCAGCGCACGCTCGTCGCGCAGGAACGCAAGAAGGAAGCGGCAGCCGTGAAGAAAGCGACGGCCGTACAGGCGCCGGAACCGAAGAGAGAGACGCCAGTGAAGCAGCAGACGTTCAAGGGAACGGTGACAACCGTCACGAAGCCCGCGCCCACGCGTAAGGTCGCGCGACCGGTGCCGAAGCCCGTCAAGAAAGCGGTACCTGCGCACAAGGCGACGTCCAAACCCATCAAGAAGGCAACCCCTGTGCACAAGACGGCCAAGAAGAAAAAGAAATCGTAGTTCTCGACGGGGAAGCACCCGAACCTTTTTAAAGAACCGTGGGTTCGCCACCGGTATGCATGTCCTCAAGGCTAACGTGAACGGCTCGCCCAATGTCGGCCTGTTCGGATACGCCACTGATACGTACGCGCTCTTCGGCGAGCACGTGCACGAACGCCTCCTCGCCGACATCAGCGCGGCGTTGCACGTGCCGTTGCACCACGCGAAGATCGCGGGGACAGGGATGCTCGGCATCTTCCTTGCCGGCAACGAACGGATGCTCCTCGTGCCGGGGATCACGTTCGACACGGAGCGCGCGAACCTGGACCGGCTCGGGATCACGTACCAGGTGTTCGAGACCAAGCACACGTGCTTGGGCAACAACATCATCGCGAACAACAACGGCGCGATCCTCTCGACCGAGTTCAGCGCGGCTGAGGCGAAGCGCATCGGTGAGGCGCTGGGCGTACCGGTCGTGCAGACCGACATCGCGGGGCTCAACACGCCTGGCGCGGTCATCCGCATCCGCGGCGACAAAGGAGTCATCCACCGCGACGCGACCCCTGAGGAAATCGCGCTTGTCGAGGAGACGCTCGGCGTCACGCTTGAGCCCGCGACCGTGAACCTGGGCACGCCGTACCTGAACGCCGGGGTACTCAACAACACGCACGGCATCATCATCGGCGACCAGTCCGGCGGTCCGGAGCTCGTGCACCTGGATGACGCGCTCGGGTACCTGGAGGACGAGGAGTGACGCTCACGCCCGAGCAGAAAGCCCGGATGGTCGAAGCGGAGAAGCTCAATATCCAGCTTGAGAGCGTCGAGCGCCGATTGCAGGGCCTCGCCCGGTCGCGCACGGAAGCGCGCGACCTGTTGGCCGCGCTCGATCAGATGCCGAGCATCGTCGAGGGCGATGAGTTGCTCGTGCCGCTCGCGACCGGCATCTTCGTGCGCGCGAAGGCGCGTGCGGGAAGCGGGTTCTTCCTGAATGTCGGCGACGGTGTCGTCGTCGAGAAGAGCGCGCAGGACGTGCGCGCGATGGTCACGTCGCAGCTCGAGCGTATCGATGCGCAAGAGACCGCGCTCCAAGCGCAGTTCGAGATAGGGCTCGAGCATCTTGATGAATTGCGGGAGTCGTTCGCACCAAAAGAGGAGTGAACCTGTGTTCGGATTTCTCAAGGACAAGCTGAAAAAAGCGATCGGCGCGTTCTCGTCTTCTGCGAAGGATGAGGTGAAGGAAGAGGTCATCGAGGCGCCGGCACCGAAGAAAGCCGCGCCCAAGAAGGAGACGCCGACACCCGTCAAGAAAGCGCCGGAGCAAAAGAAAGCGACACCCGCGCCAGTGCAGGCGCCGGAGCAGAAGCCCGAGGCGAAGAAGGCGGAACCTCCAAAGCCTGCTGCGAAACCCGAGCCGAAAGCCACCGCGACCCCGAAGGCACACGACGTCGAGAAGCCAGTTGCACGCAAACCCGAGCCTCCAAAGCCCATCACGAAGCCGGAGCCGGTGAAGCCCAAGAAGGTCGTCGAGCAGAAGCCGCAACCCAAGAAGACAGAACCCGTCAAGGCGGAGCCGAAAGTTGAGGAGAAGAAGCCGGGGTTCTTCGGCCGCCTGTTTGGCAAGAAAGAGGAAGAGGCAGTCGAGCGCGTTGCCGCGACGGAAGCGGTCGCGCCACCTGCAGAGCCGGAGATGTTCGACGAGGAAGCGGACGAGGAAGTGGCGGAGTCCGCGCCGTTCACGGACGAGGACGAAGGGGCCGAGGACGAAGAGGCGACTCAGGGAGAAGTAGTCGCGCAGGAACCCGCGCAAGAGGAAGAACCGGCGGAGTCGACCGGGTTCTTCGGCCGCCTCAAGAGCGCCGTCACGAAACGCACGCTATCCCCTGAGAAGTTCGATGAGATCTTCTGGGAGCTCGAGCTCGCGATGCTCGAGAACAACGTCGCGGTCGAAGTGATCGAGAAGATCAAGAGCGACTTGCGCGAGGAGTTGACCACGGGTAAGGTCTCGCGGTTGGACCTGGAAGGCCAGGTGTCCGCGCGCCTGAAACAATCGATCGAGGAATTGTTCTCCGTCCCGACCTTCGACCTGATCGCGCGCATCAAGAAGGCGCCCAAGCCCTTCAAGCTGTGCATCATCGGCATCAACGGCTCGGGCAAGACGACGACCCTGGCGAAGATCATCAAGAAGCTCCAGGACAACGATCTTTCTGTTGTGGTGGCGGCCTCCGACACGTTCCGCGCCGCCGCCATCCAGCAACTGGGCGAGCACTGCGAGCGCCTGGACGTGAAGATGATCTCGCAAGGGTACGGCGCGGACCCGGCGGCTGTTGCTTTTGATGCGATCAAGCACGCCGAGTCGAAGGAGATCGATGTGGTCCTGATCGACACGGCAGGTCGCCTGCACTCGAACACGAACCTGATGGCAGAGCTCGAGAAGGTGATCCGCGTGGCGAAACCCGACCTGAAGATATTCGTGGGGGAAGCGATCACCGGCAACGATTGCGTGGAGCAGGCGAAGACGTTCGATGAGTTGGTCGGCATCGACGCGATCATCTTGTCGAAGGCGGATGTCGATGAGAAGGGCGGGGCTGCCATCTCTGTTTCGTACGTGACGGGCAAGCCGATCCTGTACTTAGGCACGGGGCAGAAC
This sequence comes from uncultured Methanosarcinales archaeon, assembly GCA_964396935.1. Lineage (GTDB taxonomy): Archaea > Nanobdellota > Nanobdellia > Woesearchaeales > UBA525 > UBA525. The sequence continues at coordinate 26,535 of CAYNGK010000002.1, forward strand.
TATGAGGATCTGAAAGAGTTCGATAAAGAGGAAGTGGTGGGAGCGCTGGGGTTGTAGCATATGAATAGCACACCACACACTGAACAAATCAAATCTGTAATAGATAGAGAATCACATCACTTGTCTCAAAGAAAAGACACGTGGAGTGTTCAAAAACAAGGAGATAAAACTCACATCACATATCCTCACGCGGAAACCCTCATAGACATATTTCACAGCAACAACACCCAAGTCAAAGACTGGATGGTGGAGTGGTTAGTAACGAGTTTGAGAACCAGCCCCGACGGCGGAACATCAATACTTAGGATCTCAGCAGGAATAGATGCAAGACCAACAACAGATTATAATTACGTAAGTTGCGCTCCACTATATTTCTACACTCTCGTTGCCCTAGGGTTCAAGACGCAAGCGATTCAAACGTTTGCGGAGAGAGGGCCGTATAATAGATCACCAATAATTCGAATCCTACGCGATTTGCTTCAAGAAACCGATTCTTACTTCGATATGACGGAGCTGGGCAAGATACTGGAGCTCGTTGAATCCTCAAAAATATTTTCTGAGGATTTAACCACCACACGCGATAAGAGAGAAATAATCGCACAACTCATAGATCAAAGATACGAACTAACCAAAAAGAACATCAAAGGGATTAATATCGAGATAAATCGCGACAAACAAACCGTCGCCGAAAAAATAAGAAAATACGAATTTGATGAAGCGTACGTCACACTTCTCGATGAAATAGACCAATATCTAAACATAAACACCACAAACATAGTTAGCGCAGCAATGATAGGAAATCTTCGATCTTTTTTCGAAAAATTATTTACAGATGTAGCCAATAAAATTTGCTCGTACAAAAAAGAAACCCTCCCAAAAAGAATTGAAGGGGAAGGGGAAATGGGAAGAGTGAGACGCTATATCAGAACTGAACTAGAACTATCCGATAGTGATCATTCTCTCATAACCAAATACATTGAACTTCTTAATGCAGAAGGAGGACATTCCTTTACCTCCACAAAAGAGTATTTTCGTTTGGCAAAAAATATCGGCGTTGAAATCGCGTTGTTCATTCTAACAAAATACGAAAAAAAATTCACATTGAAAAAAGAGAAGAAGTTCAAAATATTCTAGAATCATACGCCCAGTGCAGTAACGCCTGCCGCTGTCGTCGTCGACACCCGAGCTCTCCCGGCGCACAACCTGCTTGCAGCTGCGCGATGTGGCGCGTCATCGCTTTCCAGCGCTTGATCTGCCGTTCATCATCAGGATGGCGCCTTCCAGAATAATACCTGCAGTACCATTGGAACCAGCCGCGCGGGTCGTCCATATGGATCCAGTCCTTCTCGCGCCAGTACGACAAGGGCTTTGACGCGTCCACGCCGAAGAAATTCAAGGTCGGATCCTTGCGCGCGGGACTCAGTTTCGCGCCGTTGAACCAATCGGCGGGGAACTCCGCGCGGCAATCCGTCATATACTTCCCGCCGAACACGCCCAAACGCAGCATCTGCGCAGGGGTCAGTTCCGGTGTGAAGTCGGGCGCGAAGTTCTTGCCCATCGGTTCCGTGCGCTCATACACGTACCCGTGC
>CAYNGK010000002.1:28133-48313 GCA_964396935.1 uncultured Methanosarcinales archaeon
GTCGTTGACGATGACCTTCATGGATCGGACTGCGGAGCGGAGCGTGTGCTCTCCTTGTACGCTTTTTTCAGCTCGCGGACCTCGTGCTCCATATACGCGAGCAGCTCCTTGAAGAAGTCCGGGTGCTCGCGCATGAGCCATCGCGTCTCCTTGGAGTACCGGCTCATCTCGCTGAGGGTGTTGCCCATGTGGACATAGATGGAAGGCGCGTCCGCGTGGCGGGTCGCCTTGACCTCCACAGGGTTGCCATAGCCGCCGAGGCTCACCGTGCGCGCTTCACCGGCCTGGATCGCTTGCTCGATGCCGTCGCAGAACTCCGTCGGGTGCGTCACGATCTCGTGCAGCGCGTCGTTGCGGATCAGAACCGTCGTCAGGAAACCCATGCGAACATCCCTCCTGTTCACTCGACCTTCTCGATCGAACCGTACTTGCCCGACGACACCGAGATCCGGCCCTGGAACTCGTTCGCCCAGCCCTTGAGGATCTTGATCGTGTCGCCCGCGTCGTACTTGGGGATATCGTCATTCCACAGCGTCACGGTGACCTTCCCGGTCGCGTCCTCGCAGAAGCAATCGCACACCTTCAGTTCCCCACCGCGCACGTCGCGGATGATGTCCTTGGTGACGATCTTGACGGTGAGCTCTTCGACTGGCCCGCGGGCCTTGATATCGGCGGCGTTCATAGGGAGAGGGGCACGAGTGGGCGTTTAAAAGCGTTCCCCTCAGAGACGCACTGGCCAGGTACGGACAGAATCCTCTTAAGCGATACGCACACCTCTGTGTCGATGGAAACAAACACCCGGGGGCAAGGGTTAAATACTATTGCTGATTATACAACTGCTATGGCGACGACCATCCAGATCAGCGCGAAACTCCTCAAGGAACTCAAGAAACGCAAGATGCACGAGAAGGAAAGCTACGAAGAGCTCTTGTGGGATTTGCTCGAGGACACAATGGAGCTCTCGGAGGAGACGAAACGGAACATCGCAGAATCGGAAGCGGATATCGCGGCAGGTCGACTCATCCCGTTCGAAGAGGTCAAACGCCGACTGAGGTTGCGCCGTGTATGATATCACATTCACCACCAAGGCGCAGAAGCAACTCGACAAGCTCCCTCTCCAAGTCGCTGAGCGGGTCGAGAACGCGCTCGAGCGCATCCGGATCCGACCGTACCCGCACATCGCGCGACTCGTCGGCAGCCCCTACCATCGATTGCGTGTCGGGGATTACCGCGTGATCCTGGATATCCGTGATGGACAGCTGCTCATCATCGTGATCGAGATGGGCAAGCGGGAGAACATCTACCGATGAGCACTGGACGCGTGAGGACCAAGAGCTCTTAAGCCGCACCCTATCGCGCAGGTCGTGCGCATCCACGACCATCTCTGAGTCATCCTTAAATACCACATCGAACGCGTAACCATTCATATGCCCAACCCCCACGTCACGTTCCACACCAACCACGGCGACATCGTCATCGAGCTCTTTTTGGACACGATGCCCATCACGGCCGGCAACTTCAAGAAATTGGTAGAACAGAAGTTCTATGACGGGCTCGGATTCCACCGCGTCATCCCGGGGTTTATGGTGCAGGGCGGCTGCCCGCGCGGCGACGGCACAGGCGACCCCGGCTACAGCATCAAGGATGAGTTCACGAAGCACAACCGCAACAGCCCCGGCACGATCAGTATGGCAAACGCGGGCCCGAACACCGGCGGATCGCAATTCTTCATCAACGTCGCGGACAATAGCTTCCTTGACAAGAAGCACCCGGTGTTCGGCAAGGTCACGAAGGGGATGGACGTGGTAGACACGATCGTCAACCTCCCGCGCGACCGCAACGACCGTCCACGTGAGAAGGCCGTGATCGAGCAAGCGACGCTTGCCTGATCCTTCGCGACTCCCCGTAATGGCGCTCACGCGTCATACGTCTTTCTTGACGGTCGCTTGTACGGGTACGTGCGTGCGTTGTCGCGGCGCATCTCATCGCGGAGTTCTTGCTCGACGCCACCCAACAGCACGCGCAGGTCCGCGCGGTGTTGCCTGATCTCTTTGGGGATGTATGATATCCCGTACTGCGCGCCAGGCAGGGTGTCGACGAGTTCGCCGGCTCCTTGCGGCGTGAAGACGCACACCTGCCGTTCGGGTGTGCTCACGTAGGCGAACATCGCGTACTCGCCGTCAAGCAGGAGCAACGGTTCGGTGGCGTTGAGCATCCGCTCAGGGGACCAGAGAGAAGCGAGTTGCGTGTGGCGCGCGATCGCGTCAAGGAGTATCCCGAGGTATCCGTCGATCGTTCGTGCGTCGCGTGCGACACTGCGTGAGGTGCGTAGCAGCATCCAATCCGCGAACAATGCGCCGTCGCGGGCCCCGATGCCCGGGACGGGTTCTTGCGTGAGGTAGTGGTCGAGGTTCGTCTTGAGCGTGCGCAAGAACGTGTATGCGCGCAACACATCATCGTCTTCCCCTCGCGCGATAGCGCGCAGGCCGACGGCTATCGCGGAGACCGGCACGAGGTGCGAGCCGAGGTCAAAGAGGATGCCGTTCTCGCCGCAGTGCACATCGGGTGTCGCAGCGATCAGCTCCTCGAGAGACCCTTGATCCACTGGCGGCACGAACGCATCATCCGCATCCATCGAGGGATGCACGGACGGTCGCGTTTTAAAGCGCATCGGCGTGGTTCGGGCAATCATTTAAGAACACGTTCCGGTTTCTATGAGTAATACATCGACGACAACCCATAAATAGCAATATAGAAGAGAATGATAGAGCACCAGACCAGCGGCTACCCAGAGGAAGAGATCCTCGAGCACCTGCACCCCTTCGTGCGCGAATGGTTCGTCACGACGTTCGGGACGTTCTCCCCGCCCCAGCGGTTCGCGATCCGCAACATCCAGCTGGGCGTCAACTGCCTCATCAGCTCACCCACCGGTTCAGGAAAGACCCTGAGCGCGTTTCTCGCGGTCCTCAACGAGCTCGTCCTGCGCGCAGACACCGGACAGCTCACGAACAGCATCTACTGCGTGTACGTCAGCCCCCTCAAGGCCTTGGCGAACGATATCAACCGCAACCTCACCGAGCCGCTCGCCGCGATCTCGAAGATCGCCGAGCGCTACGGACGCACGCTCGACATCCGCGTGCGCACGCGCACCGGCGACACGACCGCGCACGAGCGCACGAAGATGCGCGACAACCCGCCGCACATCCTCGTCACGACGCCCGAATCGCTTGCGATCGCGCTCACGAGCCCGAAGTTCAGCGAAGCATTGCGCACGACCGCATACGTGATCGTGGATGAGATCCACGCGTTCGCGGAGAACAAGCGCGGCACGCACCTCGCGCTCACCATCGAACGCCTCGCGCGCCACGCGACATTCACGCGCGTCGGGCTCTCCGCGACCGTCGCGCCATTAGAAGAGGTCGCCACGTTCCTCGTCGGATACGAGGACCCTGAACGCAACAGCACGCGACCGTGCCGCATCATCAGCGCCGAGCACCTCGAGGGGCCGGACGGCGAGCCGTTCCGAAAGCCCATCGACATCCAGGTGCTCTCGCCCGTACCTAATCTCGTTGACGCATCGCACCCGGCGATGCAGGACGCGATGTACGAGCGCATCCACGCGCTCGTGCAGGAGCACCGCACGACGCTGATCTTCACGAACACGCGCGCCGCGACCGAACGCGTCGTGCACCAGCTCAAGGATCGCCACCCCGGGTTCTACGGGAACGTGCTCGATGCGGACGAGGAGGCAGAAGCGGAGACCGCCGTGCCGGAGACGGAAGAGAGCGATGCGACACCACTTCCGGATGCGCAACGCGCAAATGTTCCTATCGTTGAGCGCAATCAACCGAAATCGCTCATCGGCGCGCACCACGGCTCGCTCTCGCGCGAGCATCGCTTGCGCATCGAGAGTATGCTGAAAGCCGGTGAATTGCGCGTGGTCGTGTGCTCGACCTCCCTTGAGCTCGGGATCGATATCGGCGCGATCGACCTCGTCATCCTCCTGGGCAGCCCGAAGTCGGTCGCGCGCGCCTTGCAGCGCATCGGTCGCGCCGGTCACCAGTTGCACGCGACCGCGAAAGGGCGCATCATCGTCTTGGACCGCGACGACCTCGTCGAGTGCGCGGTGCTCGTCAAGGCCGCGCTCGCGCGCCGTATCGATCGCATCGCGATACCGCGCGGCTGCCTCGATGTCCTCGCTCAAGGGATCTACGGTCTCGTGAATGAGAACGAGCAGGTGATCGAGGACATCTGGCACAGCGTGCGTCGCGCGTACCCGTTCGCTCGCGTGACGCGCCGCGAGTTCGACGCGGTGCTCGCGTACCTCGCCGGCGAGACGCCGGGATTGGAGGCGCGCCACGTGTACGGGAAGATCGCGATCGACCGCGCATCGGGCACGATGCGCAAGAAAGGGCGCCTGGCGCGTCTCATCTACCTCACGAACGTGGGCACGATTCCCGATGAGACGAGCGTGCGCGTGAAGGTCGGCGAGATCACGATCGGCACGGTCACGGAGGATTTCAGCGAGCGGATGAAGCCTGGCGACGTGTTCGTGCTCGGAGGCGAGGCGTACGAGTTCCTGTACAGCCGCGGTATGACCGCGCAAGTGCGCCCGAGCGCCGGTCGCCTCCCCACCGTCCCGAGCTGGGTGAGCGAGTCGCTGCCGCTCAACCACGATCTCGCGCTCGAGATCCAGGCGTTCCGCTACCACATCGCGCAGTTGCTTGACGCGGGCGACGCTGACGCGAAGGTCGCCGCGTGGGTGCGCAGCTCGCTGCCCGTCGATGAGGCGGCAGTCACGGCGATCGTCGCGTACGCGCGCGAGCAGCGCACGTACAGCGTCCTGCCGCACGCGCGGCGCATCCTCGTCGAGCAGTTCAAGGACGGGAACAAGAAGCACGTGATCGTGCACGGCGTGTGGGGCCGTCGCGTGAACGACGTGCTCGCCCGTGCGGTCGCGTACGTGAACGCGCGCATCACTGGTCGGGATGTGGAGCTCTCCGTGACGGATAACGGGTTCACGCTGCGCTCGAACCAGCAGATCCACGTGACGCGCGCGCTGCGCCTCCTGCGGCCCGATGAGCTCGATCGGCTTATGGAGCTCGCCCTTGAGCGCAGCGAGGTGCTCAAGCGCCGATTCCGGCATTGCGCGACGCGGTCGCTGATGATCCTGCGCTCGTACCGGGGCGAGACGAAGTCGGTTGGGAAGCAGCAGATCTCGAGCCAGCTCATCCTCTCGACCGTCCGAGGACTGGGTCGTGCGTTCCCCATCCTGCGCGAGACGTACCGGGAGATCCTCGAGGACCTGATGGATATCGGGAACGCGCGTGCGGTGATCGCGCGCATCCAATCCGGCGAGATCGAGATCGTGGAGCGATCGACCGACCTGCCCAGTCCCTTCGGGTTCGCGCTCGTGCTGCAAGGGTATGCTGATCTCCTGCGCATGGAGGATCGCATCGAGTTCGTGCGTCGCTTGCACCGGATGGTGCTCGCGCAGATAGCGGGCGAGAAGCCGCAAAAGCAAGACATCCTACCGCACGTCGAGTTCACGTACGAACGCCTCTGGGAAGAGCAGTCCTCGATGGAGAAGCTCAAGGAGGAGGATTATCGCGAGTTCCTGCGCGAGCAGCTGCGTTCGGCATCACGCAAGGTCGGGTTGGATGCGGATCTCATCTATCACGCGCAGCGCCTCATCGAAGGGGATACGGGCGGGTACCCGGAGAAGTTCACGCTGTGGTTGCGCACGTTGCTTTCTGGCACGGTGCCCAAGGCGTGGCCTGATGAGCTCGTCAAGGAGTTCCGGGAGAAGCTGCCGGGGCTGTGAACCGATTACTGCGTGCGGCGCGCGTACGCGCGCACATCGCCGCTTGCGGTGCGCAGGTCCTGCAGGAACGCGCCTGTCGCGTACTCGCTCCCTGCGATGTCGGCCGCGATCGCTCGCTCGATGCACGCGCGATACGGCGCGAGCGCCGGGTGAACGGTCTGTGCCGCTTTCGGGTCCAGGAACGCGCAACGTGCGCGCAGGATCTGCCGCTCAGGCGGTTCCGGCATCGCGCTGCCATCGCGGTTCGCCGCATACAGGCCGAACAAGTCGTTCGCGAGCGTGAGCGCGAGTGCGGTGCGATCATCGCCCGGCAACATCATGAGCTGGTGCGGGGTCGGGTTCCTCGTGGCGAACGCATCGAGCTTGCGAGCGGTCATATACCCCAAGCTGCCCGTGAGGTACGTCGGCAGGAATTCCGCGTCCTCGGGGTGCGTGGCGATGTGTCGTTCGAACGTGTCGCGTAACGCGCCCACAGGGCGCAATTCACCGATATCGATCGTGCGTACCGCGTATCCGCGACCGTCTGGTTTGCGCGTGACGCCGATGTTCTCGCTCTTGAGATCCGCATCGATGTACCCTGCGGCGCCGGTGCGACCGACGAGGGCGCACGTGGCATCCACGAGATCCGCGATCATCGTCGCACCCTCAGGTGCGTTCTTCGTCAATAGGTGCATCGCGTTGCGCAGCTCCTGCTGGAGCGTTGTCCCTTCTCGGAACTGGTACAGCGTGAACACCGGCGATCTGCCGGCAGCAGGGGCCTCGAACCCAAAGCCGATGATGGGTGCGATCGCATCTTCCAGGCCCGCGTCAAGCGAGATCCCGAGGATGCGGCCGAACTGGCCGGCTGCGGCCTGGATCTCTGTGCGGTACTCGTCCTTGAGCGCAGGGAGTTGCGCGAGCGCGAGCGCCTGGCCTTTCGCTCGGTCTTGTCGGATGCGTTCCTTGATCGGCGCGTGCATCTCCGGCGGGAGGCTGCGTAGCGCCTCCTTGAGCGTGCGCCCTTCTGCTGAGAGGGCACCGTCGGAACCGGCGCAGGCGCGTCGCGCATCCTCGATCTTCGCCTCGAGGTGCGCCACGGGAACCATGTCATGGATGCGGCGCACGAGTTCAGTGCGGGATCCGCGTGAATCGACAAGGTAGACTGCCTGCACGCGCGCATAGGATCCCTTGCCGAGCTCCTCGCCGAACTCGAGATGCGTATCCGGCGCCAACGTGTGTTTGAACTCGTTGACATCGCCGCGGTAGGAGAGCCGCCCTTGGCCATCGAGGAACCGCACGTAGCGATCCTTGAGATCCAGCGCCATCATGTAGGGATCCATACCGGTGCTATCGGGCGGGAGTATTTAAATATCTTTCGGAAAATAACCACTTTAAAGTAGTGTAATTGGTGCTTTCCTGAGAATCGTCAGGAACAGCCCAGCACGCCCAGAAGGCCACGAAACCCTTAAATAGGGCCTTGTGCGCGACCGCGGACAGGATGGCAGACGAAGAAGGCCAAGAGGATAACGACTCCGGTGTCTACGGACACGACGCCCGCGAGGACCTCGCCGAGAACGACGAGATCAGCCCGCAAGAAGAGGCGTTCATGGAAGGGTACGACGAGACCGCCGACGACGACGAGGAGACCGAGAACGACGCGTACAACGCGGCGTTCGGCGAAGGCGAAGCGGAAGAGAAGCCCGAAGGAGAAGAGGAGTCTGCAGAGGACGGCGAGTTCGAAGACGAGTACTAGAACCGCAAGCGATCGGCAACTGCCACGACGTCCGCCCGGGACCGCAATCCTCAAAAGCAACAACAAACCCCCGAGCTGGCTACATGCACGAATTCTTCGCTCGGCGTGCGGCTCGTGAGCTCTCGCACCTCCCCGGCGTTGAGCGCATCTTCATCTGCGGTTCTGTCGCGAACGGGATGGACCGCGATGACAGCGACATCGACCTCGCGATCACCGTCGATGACTGCTACCGCATGTTCCCGCTCACCGCCGACGGCCAGCCGCAGGAGCACCAGGCACGCATCGACGAGCTGCGTGCGCAATGGAGCAAGCAGTACGGCGTCATGCTCGACATCGTCGTGTACTGGAGCTCGGACCTCGCCGAGGAGATCAGGGCGCGCGACCAGAACAGGCGCCTCAATGGCGTGCTCGAGAACGCGCGTGAGCTGTACCGCGAGCTGCTCGAGGACGACTAGCGCCGATCTGCCGCTTCCTGGGCGATCTGGGCCGCGAACGCATCGAGCTCCTTCTCACCCAGGACCTGGTTGTCGCGCGTGCGCACGTTCACGGTCTGGGCCTCGACCTCGCGGTCGCCCACGACCAGGATGTAGTTCACCTGGTCCAGCTGCGCCTCGCGCACCTTCTTGTTCGTGGTGAGCTGGCGGTCGTCAAGGGACGCGCGCAGTCCTGCGCGCTTGAGCCGGTCCACCACGAGCGCGCCGTACGCGTTGTGGCGGTCAGCGATCGGGAGGATGCGCACCTGCTCAGGTGAAAGCCACAGCGGGAACTTCCCGGCGAAGTGCTCGATGAGGAAACCGATGAAGCGCTCGTGCGTGCCCAACGGGGCGCGGTGGATGCAGACCGGGATGTGCTCCTTGCCATCCTCGCCCGCGAACTTCAGGCCGAACTTGACAGGCATGAACAGGTCGATCTGGTTCGTCGACGCGGTGAACTCGCGGCCGATCACGCTCTTGATCTGGAAGTCGATCTTCGGGCCGTAGAACGCGGCGCCACCGATATCGATCGTGTACTTGACGCCGCTTTGGTCCATCGCCTCGCGCATGAGCCGTTCCGCCTCGACCCACATCTCCTCGTCACCGTGGTACTTGTCGCTCTTGGGATCGCGCAGGCTCAGGATCATATGGTAGTCGGTGATGCCGAGCTTCTGGTAGTAGTATTCGTGCATACGGATGACACTGAGGAACTCCTCGACCGCCTGCTCACGGGAGCAGTAGATGTGCGCGTCATTCATCATCATGCCACGCACGCGTAGCAGGCCGGTGATCGCGCCGGACTGCTCGTACCGGTGGCACCACCCATACTCCGCGAGGCGCAAGGGGAGCTCGCGATAGCTGCGTGCGCTCGCCTTGAAGATCATATGATGGAACGGGCAATTCATCGGCTTGATGTAGTACGTCTCGTTATCCATCTTCATCGGCGGGAACATGCTCTCGCTGTAGTGCGGGAGGTGCTCGGAGGTGTGGAAGAGCCCTTCTTTCGTGATGATCGGGGTCGTGACGCGCTGGTAGCCCCATTGCGCTTCCGTCTCCTTCGCCCAGTCCTCAAGCGCTTCCTTGATGATGTTCCCTTTCGGAAGCCAGATGATCAGGCCGGGACCGATCTCTTCGGATGTCGTGAACAATGCCATCTGCGCGCCGATCTTGCGGTGATCCCGCTTCTCGGCTTCCGCGAGCATCGTGAGGTGCGCGTCAAGCTCTGCCTTCTTCGCGAAGCACAGGCCGTAGATGCGCGTGAGCTGCTTGTTCTCGCTCTTGCCGCGCCAGTACGCCTTTGTCACGTTACGCAGCTTGAACGCCGCAGGCCATCCCGTGTGCGGGCAGTGCGGGCCGCGGCACAGGTCCGAGAACTCGCCTTGCGTGTAGCGAGAGAGTCCAGCGACCTCGTGCTCGTTGATGAGCTCCACCTTGTACGGGTTCTTGCCGAAGTCCGCAAGAGCCTCGGGTTTGCCAGCGTAGTCGTGGCGCTTGGTCGGGTACTCCTCCTTGACGATCTTGTGCATCTCCTCCTCGATCTTGGGGAGGTCCTCGTCCGTGATGTCGAGGTCGTCGAAGTCGTAGAAGAACCCGTGCTCGATGACGGGACCAATAGTCGGGAGCGCGCTCGGGTACAGGCGCAGGACCGCTTGCGCGAGGATGTGCGCGCAACTGTGGCGGATGACCTCGATGCCCTTGAGCTCTTTCGCGGTCAGGAGCTTGAGGTGCGCGCTCTCGTGCAGTGGTCGGTCCATGTCGATGAGCTTCCCGTCCACGTCGGACGCGACGCAGCTCTTGGCGAGACCAGGACTGATGCCAACAGCAATCTCACCTGGCGTGACACCGTCCTGGTACTTCTTCGAGCTTCCGTCCGGGAACGTGATGAGGACCGCCATTGCTGCGGTGGACCGACGGGAGGTTTTAAATGGATTGTGGTCACCGGGGAGGGAGGCCGAGAAACGCATAGATCTCACCGGCCCGTTCTGGGTGCAAAGAGACGTGCCACTCACCGGTCTTCTTCATCCGCACGAGCCACCCACGACGAAAAAGGTCCTCGATTGCGTCTTGCGTCGAACGCTGACCGCGCAAGTGTTTCGGTAACCCCTTCGCGAGGTTCTTCTCCTCGGTGTGCGACGCACCCCACTTGGGCGGATTCATATTCATAAGCTTACGGAGGATCTTCTCTTGGATGGCACGCTCGAGCACGGACGGGGGAGCGCGCGAGGAGTACAAGAGCGTGATGGAGAGAGTTCCGGAGCATTTCCGGGCCCACCAGAAAAACTCTAAAAAAGTACATCAACATACCAAAATTTAAATATCCCCTGCCCACCCTATACCAGTATGACGACAACCGTCTTTCGCACCGCGCTTGGCGACACCCCAACTATTCGTATCATCGAAACACTCATCGAAGGGCGCGGTCTCGATCATTCGCTCACGGATATCGCGCAGCAGGCAGGGGTTGGGTGGACCACACTGCATCGCCTCTGGCCAAATCTCGAGCGGACAGGACTCGTACGGCAGACGCGACAAATCGGCCGCGCGAAGCTGTTCGTGCTCGACGAGACGCACCCGGCGGCACAGCAACTCGTGCGGCTATTCGATACGCTTCTCGTCGCAGCGCAACCAGCGATGTCACGACGTGCGACCGTCACGCACTGACACAAACCTTCTTAAATGCCATCTCGGACCCGGCGGGGAGAGGGGCGAGAGCATACCCGGAGATGAATCCCATGCACAAGAAAGATCACGATCATGAAGGTTGCGGTTGTGGCCGGAACAAGAGCGAGGACGACGCGTGCTGCGGCGGCGATAAGGAGAGCGAAGGCTGCTGCGGCAGCGGCGCGTGCGGGTGCGACCACGGCCACGATGAGCCGGTGCGCAAGACGGCCGTGAAACCGCGCGCACCCAACACGACCGGCATCGCCGGCGAGGGTGATGTGGTCCTCGTGCACTACACCGGTACGCTCGATGACGGCTCTGAGTTCGACTCGAGCCGCGATCGCGACCCGCTCGAGCTTACGCTCGGCGAGCACCAGGTCATCAAGGGCTTCGAGAAGGAGCTCGCGGGGATGAAGAAGGGCGAGAAGAAGCAGATCACGATCGAGGCGGCAGACGCGTACGGGGATGAGAACCCTGAGCTGCGCCAGTCCGTGCCGCGCGAGGCGCTTGGCGACATCCAGCCCGAGGTCGGGATGATGCTCGCGCTGCAGCACCCCGCGGCGCCGATGCCGATCCCGGTGCGCATCGTCGAAGTCGACGACAAGACCGTCACGATCGACCTGAACCATCCGCTCGCCGGCAAGCGGCTCCACTTCGCGCTGGAACTCGTCGGGATCCAGTAGGTGGCCTAGTTCCTCACGTTTCTCTCTTTTCTACATACCATGGATGGTAGCGGACTCTCCCGCGGTGGAGGATTTCGAACACGCCCGCCTGGTTCTCACGAGGCGAGAGAATCCACGCGAACCGGGAGATGCTTCTTGGTTCAAGCATCCGACGCGCGTACATCTCCGTATAATCACCACCCCACGTCCGATACAACCCGCGCCGTAGCGTCCAAGCGCTTGCCGGGTCTTTGAACTTGGAGAGGTCTTCCTCATCCCAATAGACATCGGAGCAGATAGCCCCGTACCCTTTGGGGTGCGTGTGGCCGAGGCTTATCCGATACTTCTGCTGTCGCAAGGCAGCCCGGGATTGGGAGAGGAGCGTGCCGGCTTCCCAGTCGCATAGGCCGAACGAACCGACTTCACCCCGCAACATCCGGGTCACCCGCAGCGATGGTTCATCGAAGATACAGGTGAATGGGATTTCGCGATTCTTGTGGTCCGCAAGATCAGCGACGTCTTCAAGGGACTCATTGTCGCGCGCGTCCTTATGGAACGCGCCCTGGCTCACGATGACGGGCGCAGAGCTCCATTCGAGACGGATATTCGGGTCAGCGTTCCACCGTTCAAGCAGCTTCTTTGTCGTGCCTTGCTCGCACGCGTCACGCACGGCATCACCGAAATCACGCAACATACTACGGCAGGGGATTTTGTCGACGGATATAAGGGTAACTATCCCTTCGCCTTGCGTTCCGTGTCGTAATCGACCGAGAGCAGGGTGAAGAAGATGCTCAGGATGAGCGGTCCGAGCACGAAACCGACGAATCCGAACAGGCTGATGCCGCCAATAGCGCCCAAGATCACCGTGACCGGGTGCGTCTTCGCCGCCGACGCGACCATCTTCGGGCGCAGGACCTGCTCGATGAGCACTTGGCCGCCCACGCACACGCCGATGACGATGATCCCGGCGAGCCAACGGCCCTGCGCCAGCAGCCACAACCCGCCTGGGACGTACACGACCGGCGCGCCCAAGACCGGAATGAGACCGACCACGACCGCGACGAACGCCCAGAACACCGCGTTGGGGATGGCGGCGAGCCAGAACGCGACGCCCGTCACGAAGCCGACGAGGAGCACCGTGACGATCTGCCCGTACAGAAGGGCTCGGGTCTCGAGCGCTATCTGCTCGCGCAAGCGCGCGCGGTGCGTTGCGCGTAGCGGTAGGGCACGCAGGCACTGGTCAGCCCACGAGTCGCCGTCTTTTAGCGCATAGTACATGACGAGGAACATGAGAAACAGCCCCAGCAGGAACATCCCGGCGCCGGTGATGATGCCGGGGATCGCCTCTTTGATCGTCTCACGGCCCTGGCGCAAGACGTCTGTGAGCGTCGCGGTGAGGTCGACCGATGGGACGAGCGCGTTCAGGTAGGCGATCACGCTCGATTCGTCCGCGACATTGATGCCGCGTTCCTGCACCGCGCGGTACGCGTTCGTCGCCTGGCCGACAAGTTGAGCGCCAAACCAGATGCTTGGGAGGATGATGACGACGAGGATGAGGATGATGATGATCGCGGCGGCCGCACCGGGGAGGAACGCACGCTCAATGGCCCGGTACAGGGGTCGGAACAGGAACGCGAACAGCAGGCCCATCACGAGGTACCCGAAGAACGGTGCCAACAGCAGGTAGCTCAAGACCCCAAAGCCCACGAGCAGGGCGTAGAGCGCGACGAGCTGGAAGCGGCTTTCCATCCTCGTGCGCTCCGTTCAGAACGGTATATAATGCTTGTCTCCGAAGCCCCGGATCGTGCGCGAGTTTCCTCGACGGTGAGGACAGCATATTTATAAAGCAGGTCGTGCTCCCTTTTTCGGTATGGAAGAGGCGTTCTCGCTGATGGGGGAGACCGGACTTGAGGTCCGTGGACGGATCATACGCCCGAAACCACGAGGCACGTTCCCTCTCGCGATCATTGCCGGCGACCTGTTCGACACGACGCAAAGCCCCTTCATCAAGGAGCTCACGAAGCAGCTGCTCGAGACAGGGTTCGCTGTCGCGACGTTCGATTTCACGAACAGCCTCGGCAGCTCTGACGGGCGTTTGTGCGACGTGACGCTCAGCCAGCGTGCGCGGGACCTTGAGATCGTCGCCCAGCATGCGCAGGGACGCGCATACATCAATGGGAAGAAGACGCTCGTGATCGCGACCGGTTTCGGCGGCACGGCCGCGCTCGCCCTTGAGGGCTTCAAGCCGGTCGCTCGCGTGCTCGTGCTCGTGAACACGCCGCTCATGGTCGAGGACACCGCGTGGACGCGGTTCCCGGAGCGAGAGATGCTGCGCGTGCGTCTCAAGCGCTACTTCCACGTGCTGTGGCAAGGAAGCGAGCAGCGCATCAACAGCATGTTCTTCGAGGATGCGGGACGCATCGATCTCGCGCGGTGCGCGCGCAACCTCGTCACGCCGACCCTCATCCTCGTTGGCGGCAAATCGACCGTCACCCCTGCTGCGCACGCGGCGTGGCTTGAGGAACACGCGATCGCCGCGACACGCGAGCGCGTGACGGTGCCGGACCTCGCCGACGCGCACGACCGGCGCGAGGCGAAACTCGTGCTCGAGCAGGCGATGGCGTTTAGCAAGCGGCACAAGCTGCTGTGAACCGCTACTTGCACGGGCGGTACGTGACGACCGTCAGGAGATGCGGCTTGCCGTTGTAGTTCACGATGCGCTCGAAGGGGATGAGCTGCGACGCGCAACTCTCGACCGCCATCGGGGCTGCGGAAAGCGCCTTGGATTCCACAGGGCCAAGGCAGCAGTTCGCCATCTCAGTCTCGCTGTACTCCCGACGCGTCCCGTTGGGCGCGCCCTGGCACGTCGCGAAGAACAGCGCGGGGTCGCTGACATCGAACATCTTCGCTGCCGGACAACCGTTGCGGCCCACGCAGCGGTCGTAATCGCACACGCCGCCAAACGTGCATTGCGCGGTGCACTGCTCCTCGCTCAAGTTGAAGTCGACAAGCGTCGGGCTCGACGTGATGTTGATGCTGGTGCGACGGCCGGCGTAGTAGCCGGTCTTGATCGCGAGGAAATCATAGCTGCCCACCGGCACCTCATCGACACCCGTGAAATTGTACACCCCGGCGCTGTCAGTGGTCTTCGTCACCGCGCTGCCGCTGTACGAGACCACAGCACCGCTGATGGCCGTCTGACGCGCCGCGTCCTTGACGATACCGCCCACAGGTCGCAGGCAATCGAACGTCACTGCGGCGGATACCGACGCGTTGTGCGTCGCGTTGCTCGCCGCGTACGACTCGCTCGTATTCACGAAGCAGGAATACCCGAACGACCCATCGGACGTGGGACGCTCGCACGTGAACGTCACGGTCGCGCCGGACCATTGCTTCCAAGAGCACTTGCTCGGGCCGGACACCTCGATGCTGCGGATGTTCCCGACATTCGCGGTGCAGGAGATCGTGAAATTCGTGGTGCATTCAGCCGGCGTATCGACCACGGAAGGCGTGGCGACAAGGCCTGTCGCCCGGGACAGGCCGACCGCGCACGCGCTGTCGCCTTTGGGCGCTGGTCCGAGGCCTTCACGCGTCGAACCGTTCACGGGGTTGCCGGTCCACGCCGACCACCCGTCGTAATCCGCCTCGCGCGTACCGACAGTACCTGTACCTTGGCAGTTGTTGTCCCAACCATCGGTGCAGTAGTTCGCCGCGCCAGCCGGGTCTTCGGACTGGGCCGAAGGGCCTCCTTTGATGGTGGTCTGACCGACCGCATCACGGCAATCGTTGCGGTTGGTGCACGTTGCGGATGTGTCGGGGCCGCTACGATATCCTCCATCAGTGAAGCTCATACCATTCACACCATCGCCGTCAGCATCACACACGACGCACGTGCGGATCGTGCACGCACCAGTGCACGTGTCGGGGCACACTCCCGCATCGCCATCATCGCACTCCTCACCAGGATCGAGAACACCGTTGCCGCAGTTGCAGTCGCGGATCGTACAGGATGCGGTGCACGTGTCGGGGCAGAACCCGCCATCGCCATCATCGCACTCCTCACCAGGATCGACCACGCTATTGCCGCAGGTGGGCGGGGGAGTCCCGCCGCTGCAACCAGTCGTGTCGGAGGTGAAGCGCCAAGAGCCGCCCCCTAGATCCTTGCAGCAGTATGCTGGGCTGGAGCCGGGGAAGATCTGGTTCGCGAAATCGGGATTGCACTGGAACCACGCCGGCAGGCCTGCGGCATCATCGCCGCAAATCCACTGCGTCGCAGCGGCGTTCCAGGCGCCCAGGTCCCCGCCGTCGTAGCAAATCGCTGGACTCGCATCCCACCACTCATGGGGTGTGCATTGGTTGCCTGAAGCGCTCGTGTCGCAAGACATGTCCTCACGGATCTCGTGGGCAGGGTCCGTATTCGTCAGCTCTCGCGGCACATCCCACGTCCAGCCCTGCGGATCGCCGCCTTGATCCTGACCGAGGTAGACGGAAGCGCCGCCGCAGGGTCCAGGTGCGGGACAGTCAGTCGCCCCGCCGGGGCAGACCGCAGCGCAAGTGCCTGAGTCGAAGCGATAAGTGCCGTCGCAAGCAGCAGTTTGATGGCAACAGTAGTTGCCATCAACAGTATTGAAAGGTGTTCCGCCAGCAGTCGCGCTCAATGAGTTACAAACATATTCCGCAGGCAGAGTTTCGGGTGGAAGACCAGAATTACTCGGAGGCATACACAACCGAGTGTTCGAGTTCCACAATCGGTTATCGGTTCCCCCTGTTGAGGTCGGATCGCGGCACGCGGCGCCGTCAGCCCCGCCCCCCGCGTCCAGATTACAGCGTGAAGCATCGCCAGTACCGCCCGTGCAGGCGGCACCAGCAGATACGGTGCTGTACGAGGTGAAATCTGAGTTACCAATCCTGCGAGTGCCCGTGCCACCACAGCTCGAACCCGCCTGGAACGCGCACGACGCACCGCTGCAGCAGCACACGTTACCGCTCTTTTGGACACCGACCTTTCATGAACAATGGCACGTCGAAGGGACCGGAACCGGTCGTCCCGCAGATCCAATTCGTTCCGCTATACCCGTGGCCTGGATTCACGACGCCCTCATTGATGCACGCGCCATCGTTCCCGACACACTGATCGGGAGTGCAGCACACGTTACTTGATGCCTTGTTGCTCACGATAAGGGAAGTACCACCCGCCGCAGTCCAATCGACGCCTGCGGATCCCGCCTTCGCCTCCTTGTACGCACCGCAGCAATAGTAGAAATTGTTCGCGGGATACGCGTCATCGTACATGTTCACGCGATCTGGACCCGTGGATGTCCAGATGTTGTTTTCGTTCGTGAACCTTTGGCCGCTGTGCGAGGAAGGTGTGGCGCTGCTAAACAGCTCATACGAGAGGTAGTTCACATCGCCCCAAGAGTACCAATTCCCTTGCGGCACTGAGCTGAATTCCGCAGCCACCTTGTAGCTCGTGCTGGAGACCACATACGAGTTCGCCGCATGACCGCAACCGAGGCAGTTGTCCTGTGTGGAACCGCCGTAACTGTAAGGTCCGCTCGCCTTGCTTAACGACACCTCGAATGGGACGTTGTTAATACAAGTATCATCGGAACCGTCACCTGTCGTGGAGGCCACGCTCAGACCGCTCTTGGGGTTGTGGTAGGTGCCGGTGCCAGAGCAAGACCACGGCGCGCTTGAAGTCGTGCCGCCTTGGAAGATGCGGATCGTGCCTATTGCCGGCCCGCTGTTCCATGGGCACATCTTGTACCTGTAGGATGGGGAATCCAGGTGCACGCTCTGCCAGAGGACACCCGACAAATCGAGGCAAGTGTAATCGATGCTTGCTGAGAACGAGGCAGGACAGCTGGAACTGCCTGGTGGCGAGGGGCAGCGCGGATCACCTGGGCAAATAGGCATCGGTCGCCCACTGCAATCGCATGAGTCCGCAGAGCAGGTACAAAACAGGCTCGTGACGGGCGGAGCGACCAGAGCCACGCAAGCGCAGATCACAAGAAGCCAGACAGCCCACCATGAACCCACCCTCATCCTGGCGTCTGCCACCGGGAGAGTTTATAAATATTTCTGAGGACAAATACGACGGACAACCAATCACTCGAACGGCAGCAACGGGAACCGCCAATCGGCGGGGGCCGCGGAGAGAATGTGATCGTACGTCTCAGCATTCACGCCAGTCTCGGGAAACAAGCGACCGCCATCTGGCTCTCCGATAACTTTGAGCGTAAAGTATCCCGTTCCATTCGTGAATCTTCCATAATCGACGGACGCGGGTCGTGTGGTGATATTCGCCGCGACAGACAATGAAGAATGCCCGTCTTCGTACCACCATCGTTGATCGAGAGCACCACCCGCAAGTCGTTCATCCTGCCGGAGATCCAGATACGCGTTTCCCTTGAAACGACCGGATATTTGCAAGTCCTCTGTCGAGCCTTGCTGTAACGATACAGTTGCCCCCGAATATTCGTCGCAGTCGTTCGACATACCTTCACTTTCACACGCCATCGTCCTCGTCGTATGCGGGATCAACATCAGGCTCTGGACCTGCTGCGGCGACGCGGTCCCGCCGTTGTACAGGGTCTTGAGCGCGCTCATCAGGGTCGCGTCGGTCGTGAAACCGGTCGCGTAGCGCACACCGCCGGCTTCGTTCGACACGGTCTTGCCGTCGAACGTCACGCGCACGTTCTCGTGCGCAGTCGTAGGGTTGAGCGTCGACACATTATCGTCGATCATCAACGCGTAGCCGACACCGGCGTCAGACGGCAGCACGCGCAAGGTCGCACCCACGACCGCTTCGCGGCTGTACTTGAGGAAGCCGCCGCCAGCAGAGCCAAAACCGTTCGGTCCCCACTGCGAGCGCACCCCGTACAGCTCCGCGCCGCCGATGCGACCCGCGAAATCAGGGCGCGCGACGACCAACCCTTGGGGCACCGTCGCGAAGGAGCCATCGGGTTGCGTCACGACCGTCATACGGTCGTGGATGGTCTCGAGCGCTTGCTCAAGCGTGGAGTCGGGCGGGGCGCTCAGTTCAGCGAGGATACCGCCACTCGCAATCATCGACTCGCCCGCGAGCATGCCTTGTGCGCTCGCGGTCAGGATCGTGTTGACGTCCAGGTTCGTCGCGAAGCTCGTCCCAGCGGGATTGTGCTGCTCGTACACTTTACCCGTCGTCTTATCAATCGCCGTGAACGTCGCGTCGACGTTCGTGAGACCGGCGACGAACACCCAGTAGTTGGGCGTCAGCGGTCGGCCGTCGAGGATCTTGAAGAGGACCTCGAAGTTGCTCGCTGGCGAACCGACAGGATCAAAGAACGTGAAGTAGCCGGAGAGATCGCTCTTCTTGATGACCCGCGCCAATCCCGAACCGCCGGTGAAGTTCTCCCAGGTACCCGAGACGAGGAATTTCCCGCCGAAGCACTTCGCGTACTCGCTGTCGATACAAGGTCCAATCAATGACGGGTCCGTGTACTCGTAGATATCCGGTATGCCGTTGGGCGGCAGGTCGGTCTGCGTGTTGAACGTACGCGACGCCGCACCAGTACCGTCAGGGCGGAAGATGGTATTGACATCGAGGTGGCCCCCTGAGATATAGCCCGACGGGTTGATGTAGGTCAGGGTCTGGTTCGTGAGCGTGTCGCGGATGGTGAGCGTGTACGCCACGTTCGAGAGTGCTTTCCAGAACACCCAGTACGCGCCGCTGAGGGAGGTGCCGTCAAGCACCTTGATGATGAGCTCGTTGTTCGCGGGATTGAAGAACGAGAAGTCCGCGCTGTCCGCGCCCAGCTTCGTGGCCAGACCCGTGCCGGAATTCCCTTGGAAATCCTGCCAGGTCGTCCTGATCTCGAAGCGGTTCTGCTGGATGCAGGCGGTGATCGCATCGGGGATGCACGCGCTCGCCGTGAGGTCCACGTTCGTGCGACTCTGCGGGCTGTACGTGCCGTTCGCGTTGCGCACGATCGTGTCCAAGAGTTGGTCGCGGTCTGACATGCTGCGCTTGCCGAACTCGATCGGCACGGTGCCATGTGATGCCGTGAACGCGAAATCCGCGAGCGTGCGTGCGGGGTTGAGCGCGACCGTGATGTCGCTGCCGTTCGGACCGATCTCCGTTCGCAGCTTGTAGACATCCCAGCCACGACCGTCCGTGTGGTCGAACGCACGTGCGCTGCTCGAGCCGTTGCCGCCCGCGTGCAGGCCGCAGCGGTCCGCGAGGAAGCGCAGGTCGTCGAGCTTGTCCTGATCGAGGATCTTGGGGAACGCGGCGTACTGCGCGAGGGCCGCGTCGGTCACACCGATCGTGCCCTGCGCGTGCGCAGTACCTGCGGTATCGATCGCGAGAGTGCCCGCGGGCGTACGGATGCCGACGATTGCGCCTGCGCCCGTATCGCGTTCGCGCAAGCCTTTGCCGATCTGGACATTCACATCAGCAGTGCCCAAGTCGGACGGCAAATAGTTGCCCATCGTGATCGCGAAGTCCACCTTCTCTCCGTTCTCGCGGTCGACGTAGCCTTCGAGTTCAGATGGCCACATCAGGACGTGATGCGCACCAGAGCCCGTGACCACCTGGTTCTTCACGACGCTTATGACGTTCGTGAGGTCGGTCTCTACGCTCTGCGCTGTCGCCGTCGACGCCCCACCCAGCATCGCGGCAGCGAGTGCCGCGGCCTTGACCCAACGAGATCCCCGGACCATTTCGTCACTACTTGGGAATGGTGATATATAAAGGTATCGGCGTCGCACCCCCCATCAATTCTCGTCGAGAAAGCCCCCGCAGGGATTTGAACCCCGGGCCTGCGGTTTACAAAACCGCCGCTCTA
>CAYNGK010000003.1:0-30971 GCA_964396935.1 uncultured Methanosarcinales archaeon
AGTCTCGACGAGCATCGCCTCGTGCGCGAGCCCGTGGTACCCGTCGCGTGCGATGCCATGCTCGCGCGCGATGGCGCGCGGCAACGCGTACGTGCGCGCGACCGCGGGCATCGATCGGTGGAATGCGGTGTCGAAACAGCCGATCTGGCGCGCGTGCGGGTACGCGCGTGCGGCGGCGCGCGCGATCGCGAGCTGCGCCGGTTGGTGCAGGGGTGCGCGTGCCGCGTACCGGTCGAGCTCCTTGAGGACGGCGGGGGTGAGGGTGGCGGCGCGGTCGTGTGTCCCGCCATGCACGATGCGATGCGCGACCGCGTCGGGCTCGTCGCCATGCAGTACCGCCGTCGAGAGCTCGAGGATGCGCGAGAACGCCTCCGTATGCGTGCGTGCGCGCACCGTGTACTCCTCGTCACTCACGCGCATGCGGGCCAGCGGCCCGACACGATCGACTTGACCGTTGAGCGCAATTCGTTCCCCGTCGACGATGCGGAACTTGACGCTGGAGCTGCCGGCGTCAAGTATGAGCGTTCGCACCACCGGTCCCCTCACCCGTGGCGATGCTCGTCGTGGTGGTGCGGGATCCGGTGCGGCGTCTGTGCCTGGTCGGATGCCTCGACATCGCCCCATGTCCACTCGCTGATCTCCGGCGGATCGCGTCCGTGCTCGAGGATGTACGCCTGGTGCTCGAGCAAGGACCGCTCGAGCTGCGCGACGAGCAGGTTCTCGCGGGCAGCGATCTGCGGGTTGTGGTGCGCTGCCTGCTGGATGCAGCGGCGCGCGAGATGGAAGCGGGAGACATTGTTGCGCACGAGCATATCGAAGGGGGTCGTGGTCGTGCCCTTCTCGATGTACCCGTAGATGCGGAAGCGCGCGTTGCGCGGCCGGTCGAACAGGAGCTGCTTGACCGCTCCAGGATAGCCGTGGAAGCTGATGATCGTGGTGCGATCGATGGGGAAGAGCTGCTGGAACCGGCCGTCGTCCATCCCGTTGGGGTAGAACGGCTCTGGTCCGAGCGCATTGAGCTCGTTCACATTCACGAAACGCACGCGCACCTCTGGCGCGATCTTGCGCAAGAGCATGATCGCCGCAAGGCATTCCTGGACCTGGTAGTCGCCGATGCCGCACAGGATCACGTCCGGGTCCTCGTGGCTCGCGAAGCGCCAGACGCCGGCGCCCACACGCGCCTGGTCGCGCGCTTCCTGGTACGTGAGCCACTGGCGGATGGGTTGCTTGTCCGCGACGATCACGTTCACGCGGTTCACGCTGCGCAAGCTGTGATCAGCGACGGTCAGGAGCATATTCGCGTCCGCTGGCAGGTAGATGCGCACGAGCTGCTCCTCGCGCGCCTTGTTCAGGAGCGTGTTGATGAACCCGGGGTTCTGGTGCGAGAACCCGTTATGGTCCTGGCGCCAGCACACGGAGGTGAGGATGTAATTGAGCGATGATACAGGCGGCCGCCACTCGTAATCCTGGCTCATCTCGATGAACTTCAGGTACTGGCTCACCATGCTGTCGACGATCGGAAGGAACGCCTCGTAGCTTGGGAACAGGCCGTGGCGTCCGGTCAGCAGATATCCTTGCAGCCATCCTTGGAGGGTGTGTTCGCTCAGAATCTCCATCACCTGGCCGCCCGGGGCGAGGGTCTTGTCCTCCGTGCTGTGCGGCCAGCTGTACGCGCGGCTTGTCGCGGCGAGCACCGCATCGAGCTTGTTGCTCGCGAGCTCGTCGGGACTGAAGATGCGCAGGTTGTCCTTGTTGAACCGCACCGCCCACGTGAGGAACTGGCCGAGCACCGGGGTGCTGCCGGCGAGATCATGCCCTCGATGGTGGATGGGGACTTCGAACTCCTCGGGTGCGGGGAGCTCGAGCGGTTTGCGTATCTGCCCGCCAATCGCGTGCGGGTTGCTCGCGATGCGCAGCGGCCCTTCCGGAAGGCGAGCACGCAGACGCGTGCTCCAACCGTCCGCGAAGATACGTGCGGGCTTGTAGGACCGCAGCCAGGCTTCAAGCGCCTTACGGCTTTTGGGGTTCACCTTCGCGTCCTTCGCGGGGACCTGGTGGCTGCGCCACGTGCCGGTGATCTTGTCCTTGCCCAACCGTGCGATGCCCGTCATGCCCTTGGGGCTCTCGAAGATGAGCACCGGCCACTTCGGCCGGCTCTCCGGTTTGCCCCGGCGCGCGGCGCGCTGGATGCGACGGATGGCGTCTTGCGCCCATGTGAGGGCCTGGTGCATCTGCTGGTGATCGGGGCCGACGAAACGCGGCGCGTACCCGTAACCTTGGAACAGCTTCGTGAGCTCGTCGCGACTCATCGTCGCGTAGATGGTGGGATTGCTGATCTTGTACCCGTTGAGGTGGATGATGGGCAATACCGCGCCGTCTTTTTTCGGATCGAGCCACTTCGTGCTGTGCCACGCGGCAGCCGTCGGTCCGGTCTCGGCTTCGCCGTCGCCGACCACGCACGCGACGATCAGGTCGGGATTGTCGAACGCGGCGCCGAACGCGACACTGAGCGCGTATCCGAGCTCGCCGCCTTCATGGATGCAGCCCGGCACGCCGGGGTTGAGGTGGCTTGGGAACCCGCCCGGCCAGCAGAAGGATTTGATGAGGTTCGCGACACCGGCCTTGTCGGGCGTGAGTTCGGGATAGTACGGCTGGAGCGAACCGTCGATGAACGCGTTCGCGAGGAAGGACGCGAACCCGTGACCCGGTCCGGTGATCAGGAGCGTCGATTGCGATCGCTTCTTGGCGAGCAGCGACAGGTGCGTGTAGATGAGATTCAGACCTGGGCAGGTGCCCCAGTGGCCAAGGAGCGCGTCCTTGATGTGCTCCGCCTTG
This sequence comes from uncultured Methanosarcinales archaeon, assembly GCA_964396935.1. GTDB lineage: Archaea > Nanobdellota > Nanobdellia > Woesearchaeales > UBA525 > UBA525. Next base: position 2,836 of record CAYNGK010000003.1, read on the forward strand.
AGCGGGTGCTCCAGGAACGCGTTCTCCTTGAGGTAGATCATGGATGCGGCCAGATAGTTCGCCGCCGTCCAGTGCTCCTGTGCCCAGGACGTCTCATCCTTGGTCAGCCGTTGCGCGATGTCCTCACCTCTCGTCGGAACCCGCCACGGGAGTATTTAAAGGTTCGGTATCCCTTGGCGATGGCCCTTTACGAGATCACGACCGTCAGATCCCGAATGTCTCGGCCATGGCCGTGAGCTGGCGGTACTCCTGGAGGAACCGGTGCCCTTTCTCCGTCAGGACGTACATGCGACTCGTGCCCTGCTTCTCCTCCGCAAGCAAACCACCATCGATGAGCTCGCGCACGTAGCGACGCAGCGCCTCATGGCTCAGGTTCGCCTTGTACAGGAGATGCGTCGGTTTGATGCGACCGCCTTTCGCCTGCGTGACGCGCAGCATATCGTGCAGGAGGTCCATGCGCGATCGCTTCATCGACCCACCCGCAGCTGGTTCATGAGCAGCACGAGGAACCCGGCGAGCGCGACCACGTAGGAGAGCACGTACAGGATGGAGCCCATGAACAGGAGCGCGAGCAGGACCTCACCGAGGAAGATGAGAAGGAAACCGCTAAACACGACCGCACAACCGTGCTTGATGAGGTGGCGACGATACACCTGGATGATGATGGAAAGAAGCAGGACGCTCACGAGCGCATAGAACGTCGCGGTGCCGTGGTGGCTGAGCGCGAACGCGAACAGCACAAGGGTGAACAGCAGGGATTGGAGTCCCCAGTCGCGCACGTCGTGGTACAGGATGACGAGCGTCACGAGGCCGGCCAAAAAGAGCGCGCCGTGCGCGAACGAGAGCCACCAGACCGTCTCGAGCATCTCGTGTGGCATCGCAAGGAACGGGACGCGACCCGCATCGATCGCGAGCACACCGTGCGCGGCGGCGAGCGAGAGGTAGCTGAGGGAGACGAACCCGAAGCCCCACGCGAGGAGCGTGTACTTGCGTTCCCGAAGCAGCATCGTCCCTCGCGCTGCGGCAAGAGCGATGAGACCAGCGACGAGGAAGACCACGAGATCGACGATCGCGTCAAGACCGTGGAACCACTGGGGACCGACCATCAGCCATCCGTCGCCAGGTGCGGCTTTTAAGGGTTGTGGAGGGTTGTTCCCGACGGGAAGTCCCCAATAGATTTAGCTATGCCCTGCCGCGAACACTGCACAGGTGATGTGACTATGGAATCGAACACATCGATGGCGGGCAACGCACACGAACGGCACTACACGTCCTTCGCGTTCGGACAGGATCTCCTGTTTGGCGGCGAAGTATGGCACGACGCGCTCGTCACGCTGCAGGAGATCCTGACGGTCCCGTTGCGGTTCGCCGAATTCCACATCCATCAGGTCGCCGGCCCCCCGCGCCCCGCAGGGTCCCTTCCCCCTCCTTCTTTTCCCGCAAGGGATCTGATCGGCCCTCTCCCGCTCTCCTGCCGAAGGGATTCACGCTCCGCGCACCGCAGTGATCATCAGTTCGCCGCGATGTGGCCCCTCCATGCGCGGCTCCGACATGATCGTGACCGCATGTTGGAAGACTGGGCCGTCAAGCACGATCGTCTCGTACTCCCCGCCTTCCCCGCCGGGATGCAGTCCGATCGACCTCTTGAGCGCAACGAGCCGGTCCACATCCGTCTCCTCCAGCCGCCGGCCAAGCCAGGTGCGATCGAGGCCGTCGGCGGCGATCCGCGTCATGCGGATGTCGAACCCTGCCGATAGCAGCTCGCGCAGGAGCGTCGCCTGGTCCTTGTGCCACAAGGGCGCGTAGGTCTTGAGCGCGAGCTCCTGGCACATGCGCGTGACGCGCTCGTGCTGGTAGTCGGATGCAAGCGCGCCCACCGCGACACCGGCGATGCCGTGCTCCTGTTTCGCGTGCGCGAGCAGCTCACGCAGGTCCTCAAGCTCAAGCTCCTCTTGGCCCTGCGTCCGCTCGATGAGGATGGGCAGCCCCATCGCCGATGCCTGCGCGCGCAGTAACGCTTCGTGCGGCTGCTGGAACATGAATGAGTCGGGGTTCTCCGGGATGAGCGAGAGCAGGCACGCGACGTCCCACCCCTGCTCCGCGTAGTACCAGAGCGTGTTCACGGAATCCTTGCCGCCGCTAAACAAGATGCCGATGCGCATGGTCCACCGATGATAGCTCCTGGGTGGCGTCGCGGTATAAAAAGCCGCGGTCAGAACGCCTTGCGCTTGAGCAAAAGCGAGTTCCCCACCACGCTCACGCTGCTTGCTGCCATCGCTGCGCCGGCGAGCATGGGATTGAGCATGCCCAGCGCCGCGAGCGGGATCCCCAGCACGTTGTACACGAGCGCCCAGAACATGTTCTGGCGGATCTTGCGCATCGTCAGGCGCGACAATCGCAACGCCCTCACGACATCAGCGAGATCATCGCGCATGAGCACGATGCTCCCGGTCTCCATCGCGACATCCGTCCCGCTCCCCATCGCGATGCCGATATCGGCCTGCGCGAGCGCTGGCGCGTCATTGATGCCGTCGCCCACCATCGCGACCAGCACGCCTCCTTCCTGGAGGCGCTTGACGTGCGCCGCCTTCTCACCGGGCAGCACCGAGTGGAACACGTGGTCGGGCGCGATCCCTGCTTCAGCGGCGATCGCTTTCGCAGTGCGTTCGTTGTCGCCGGTGATGAGATATGTCGCGATCCCCATCCCTTGCAACTGCGCGACAGCGCTCTTGCTTGTCGGCTTGAGGGTGTCGGCGACCGCGATCATGCCGATGAGCTTTTTGCCCTTGGCGACGAGCATCACGGTCTGCCCTTGCGCTTCGAGCTCCTCGCGCTGCACGCGCAAGGCGTCCGTGCGCACCTTCTGGCGCGCCATGAGACGCTCGTTGCCGATCGCGATGAGATCCGTGCCGATACGCGCGCTCGCACCGTGACCTGGCACAGCAGCGAATCCCTTCACTTTCGCCGGCGCGATGCGTTGCGCGTGCGCGTACGCGACGATCGCCCGCGCGAGCGGATGCTCGGATTCCCGCTCGACGCCAGCAGCTGCCTTCAGGAGCCGCTCGACGGTCGTCCCTTTCGCCGCGACCACTGCCGTGACGACGGGCTTGCCGGTCGTGATCGTGCCGGTCTTGTCCAGCACGATCGCGTGCACTCGCTGCGCTGCCTCGAGGGCGTCGCCGCCCTTGATGAGCACGCCCGCTTGCGCGCCCTTGCCGGTGCCGACCATGATCGCGGTGGGTGTCGCGAGCCCCAACGCGCACGGGCACGCGATGACGAGCACGGCGACCGCCGCGAGGATGCTCTCTCCGTGCCTGCGAAGACCCAGCGCCAGGCGGCGAACGTCCCGATCGCGATGAGGATGACCGCCGGCACGAACCACGCGCTCACGCGATCGGCGAAGCGCTGGATGGGTGCCTTGCGCCCTTGCGCGTCACTGATGAGCTTGATGATGTGCGCGAGGGTCGTGTCCGCGCCGACTTTCGTCGCCTTGACGCGCAACGATCCGGTCGTGTTCACAGTCGCACCGATGACTGCGCTGCCACGAGACTTCTCGACGGGGATGCTCTCACCGGTCAGCATGCTCTCATCGACCGAGCTCGTGCCTTCCGTCACGATGCCGTCGACCGGGATGCGTTCACCTGGACGCACGAGCAGGAGATCGCCCGCCAAGACCTGATCCACCGGCACCTCGTGGTGCTCCTTGCCGCGGATGACGGTCGCGGTCTTCGGCGTGAGGGTCATGAGTGCCTGGATGGCGGCGCTCGTGCGGCCACGCGCCTTCGCCTCGAGGTACTTGCCAAGGAGCACGAGCGTGATGAGGACCGCGGCGGTCTCGAAGTACTGCTCCATCGCGCCAAGCGCGAACACGAGGTACACGCTGTACAGGTAGGCGGCGGATGTGCCGATGGCGATGAGCGAGTCCATGTTCGCCGATCCGTTGCGCAGTGCCGCCCATGTGCCGCGGTAGAACGGCCAACCGACGTAGAATTGGACTGGCGTCACGAGCAGGAACAGGAGATATGGCGCGAACGGTATGGTGATGCCGGTCGGTCCTCCTTCCATAAAGAGCATCCCGATGATGAGGGCGGGGACCGTGAAGATGGCGCTCAACAGCAATCGCCTCTTGAGATCGCGCTCCTCCATGTCCTGGTGGCTGTGCTGCGCTTCCTCGCCCGTGTGCGGGTGCGCACCGTAGCCGCGTTTCTCGACGGCGCTGATGAGTGTTGCCGGGTCGACGTTGTCCTCGTGGTCGATCGTCGCGCGAGCAAGCGCGTAGTTCACGTTCGCCTCCTTGACGCCGTCAGCCTTCTTGAGCCCGCGCGTGATGATGTTCGCGCAACTCGCGCAGTGCATGCCGGTGATGTCAAGTGTAGTGGTCTTCATGGTGATCCTCGCGCGGGGCTCAATACAGCCCTCTCGGGAGCAGCAGTGTGAGTGCGGTCGTCACGAGCATGATCGCGGCCGCGACGACGATCGCTGCCCATGCGGGCCACGGCATGATCTCGGCGCCTGTCCCCTCATGCTCTTGCGCGATGACGCGCATGAGCCCGGCGAGAGCGATGCCGTTCACGGCGATCGTGATCGCGATGAAGATCACCGGGTGCTCGAGGACCATCATCACGGTGAGCATCGCACCCATCGTGCCGCCCATGAACCCCGCCATGATGCCTTCCATGGCGCCCATGATGCCGCAGCAGCGTCCTGCGTACACGCCTGCCGGGATGCCTAGGAGGATGCCGATCGTGGCGCCCCAGAACATCCCGTTGAGGAGGCCGGCGACGGCGCCGATCATGAATCCGGTGCTCATGCCGATGGTCATGCCGACCATCATCCCGGTCATGCACGAGACCTCGCGACGGTATGCGCGCTGGTGCCAGATCGCCATGAGATTGACGCCGACCGCGACCGCGAGCAAAAGGAGCGGTGCGACGTACTTCGGGCTCCATGCGGGGAATGACGGTGCGAGATAGCGCAAGAAAAGCGATTGTATGCCGATGAGGATGGCGAGGCCAACCGCGCCTGCGGCGATGATCCGTCGTTCGACGGCCGTGGACGGTGTGGCGGCCGGGTTCGCTGCCTTCTTCTTCGTGTCGGAGAGCTTGTAGCCATGGCGCGCGAGCGCATCTGCGATGCGGCGCTTGGATACGTCCGCGTGCTCGATGATCGCCTTACCGGTCTTGACGTCGATGCGCTGCACCGTGACATCTTCTTTGGCGAGGTCGCGTGTGATGACGCGTGCGCATGCTGCGCAGTGCGTTCCTTCGATGGTGATCTCCTGTGTCGTCATGCTACGTCGCCTCCGCCCGATACCCTTCGGCCTGAATCGCCGCGACGAGCGTGTCCTTGCGGACGCTCTTGTCGTGCTCCACGCTCGCCTTGCCCATCGTGACGCGTGCCTTGCGCACACCGGGGATGTCCGTGAGGACCTCCTCGAGGAGTGCGACACAGCTCGCGCAGTGCATCCCGTCGATCTTCAGTTCTGTCATGCTTTCCTCCCGCAGCAGCACGCCTTCGCTGCGTCCGCGCAGTGCGTGCGCGCATGGTCATCGATCATCGCGAACAACGGCTTGATGGTCCTCTTGTCGAGCGTGTAGATGCGATACTTCCCGGCGCGCGCTGCAGTGACGAACCCGCGCTCCTCGAGCTGCTTGAGCGCGTGGCTCACCGCCGTCTGCTCGAGGGCGGTCTCCTTCGCGATATCCGTCACGTTCTTCCCGCCGTCCAGGAGGGCAGTGATGATCGCGAGCCGGTTCTCGTTCGCGAGCGTGCTAAAGAACGTCGCGTACGGTCCGCAGGAGCAGTTGGCGCATGAGCACGTCGGGCCGCAGGAGCACCGGCCATCGCCTGTTGTTTTCTTCATATGATGTGAAAATCATATGTTTTATTTAAGCCTTCTGGAGCTCGCCTGCTGGCTCGGCGTGCGATGCCGCCGTTCACGTGACGACGATAGTGCCCGTCATCTCACGGTGTCCCTCGCCGCAGTACACGTTGCAGCGGAAGCTGAACGTGCCGGTCTTGTCTGGGATGAACTCGACGGTCTTCGTCTCGCCGGGACCGAACGTGCCGGTCGTGACGTCGAACTCCGGGATCGAGATGCCGTGCTCCCCCTCGCGGCTCGTCGCGATGAGACGCACGCGCGTCCCGACGGGCACGGTGATCCTGCTCGGCTCGAAACCCCAATCGAACGCCTCGATGCGGATCTCCTGTATGGCCTGCGCTCCTGCCGTCGTCTCTGCGCTTGGAAGCGGTTCCGTTTGCGTCTCTTTTGCTGGGACGGTATCCTGGGCGGGGACCTGCGCAGGCGGCACTGGCGCAGCGGAGGCGTCGGCAGGCACATCCGTCGTCGGTGCGTTCTGCGCGCCCGCGTCGATCGTGCTTGCCGCGGGAGCGCACGCGACCGTGAGTGCGGCGATGACTGCCAGTGCTATCCAGATCCGCGATTCCATAGCTCCACCTCAGGACCCTACAACGGTTATGCGGCGACGATCACGCCACTGAACATCCCCATGCTGCACGAGAAATCATAGCGCCCGGGCGCAGGGGTGAACTCGAACTCGCTATTCGTTCCCAGCTCCAACCGTTCGCTGATGCCGAGCTTTGGCGCGACGAAGTAGCTTGCGCACCCGCGCGCTTCCCCATCGATGATCAACCGCACTGGCTTGTTGGCCTCGACCTGGAACTCATTGGGTGTGTACCCGCGGTCGGTCGCGGTCATGCGCAGGACCTGCACGCCGTCCTCAAGCTCCGCCGTCGTCGGTTGATTGCCGACAGGAAGCGCCGGAGGTTGCCCGGCCCCGCCCGTGCGTGAGAAGATGGCATAGAGCGTGCCCGCGAGTATGACGACGAGCACGGCGATGCCGATCAGGGCAATCCATGGTGTGCTCTGTGTCGGTGCTGGTGCTGCGTAATCCCGCTTGCGGCGTTTGCCCATTCCCGCCAACGGGATAGGGCGGGGTTCTTGAATCTTGTGGAGGTCACAACGTGATGCCAAACGCCATCGCTATGCGCTCCTCGACCCCGAATAGCCAGCCGATGAGGGGGCTGCGCGCAAGCAGCGTGTCGAAACGCATGAGAAAGACGAGGCCGACCACCAGGAGCATCGCGCCGGTGATAAGCTGCGTCGTGTGGACGCGCCGCCCCCACAGGTGCACCGTTCGGCCGCGCAGGATGGCGAGGAACCGGCCGCCCTTGAGGCGGTCGAGGAACGCGCTGATGATCAGGAGCGGCACAAGCAGGCCCAGCGCGTACGCCGCGAGCAGAAGACCGCCTTGGAATGCGGTCTGGGTCTGCGCGGCGAGCAGGAGCGCGGATCCGACGATCGGGCCGATGCACCCGCTCCAGGACACCGCGAAAAGGAGTCCGAACAGGAACGCGCCAGCAAGCGTGCGTTTGGGCTCCGCGCGTACCTGGAACCCGGGAAGCTCGTGGCCGGAGATCAGGATGCCCCCCAAGATGAGGAACAGCACGCCGACTGTTCGCGTGATCACGTCTTTATTCGCGGCGATGAGCGCGCCAAACGACCCGGCGAGCGTACCGAGCGCGATGAACACGAAGGCGAGACCCGCGCCAAAACTCAGCGTGCGTGCGATCGTCCCGATACGCGTGGGTGTCGCCGCGAACGCGAAGTACGCGGGCAGCACCGGCAAGGTGCACGGCGCGAGAAACGAAAGGACGCCGGCAAGGAACGCGAGCAGGAGGAGAGCGAGCATACGCTACCGCTCCCGCCGCAGGTACTCGCCGCGGTCTAGCAGATGCTTGACGAGCACCGCGTGACGCTTGCGCGGGTCGAACGGGTTGAAGATCATACCGTACCCAAGCACACGGTCCTGCTCATCGACGAGGAACACGAGCTCTCCCGCGCGATACCCGGGGGATCCGAGCACCCCTTCCATAAGGACATCGCGACCGCACAGGTAGAGCCATGCCGACTTGCTCTCGAGCGCGACGCGGCGGTCGCTGCCCGCGCCGAGCATAGAGACCAGGGCGCTCGTGGGGCGGAACCCCCCACGCTCCTCGCCGAGGTAGATGCCGCCGGAGAACGGTTCCCACCCGCGCTCGCGCGCGGCGGCGATGAGCCCTTGCGGATCGTGGAACCAGCGCGGCCCGATGCGCACCGTGTGCGCAGGCACCTCTTGTCCGAACAGTGCGCAGAACTCCGCGATGGTCTTGACGTGCGGAGGTTTGGGTGCACGGGATCGCGGCGGCGTCATCGCTTCCCCTTACCTTTCTTCTTGCCTTTGCCGCTCTCGAGCAATTCCTTCGCTTTCGCAAGCGATGCTTCTGCGTTCGCGATCTCCGTATCAGCGTCTGTTGCCGCCGTCGGAGCTGCCAGCTCCTGTTGCGCTCCTTCTGCTTTGCGTGTGGTCGTGGCGGGACCTGGAGCCGCGTTCTGTGATGGTTCCTCCTTTGCCGGCGGGACCTCGCCCGGGATGGTGGCGCCAAGCGCGAGCGCCGCATCCTTGAGCGCCCGTTCGTGCGTGATGCGCTTCTCAGGAGCGAGGTCTTGCGTGACGAACGCGATCTTCGCGGCAATCGTCGCCGAATCGCGGCGAGCCGCGAGCAAGAACTGGCGCTTGTCGTACGCGGCGAGCGCCGCGACATCGCGCATCAGCCCGCGGCGCAGCGTGCTTTGCTGCGGCAAGAGCTCGCTCACGCGAGCCGCTGACTGCTCGATGCGTTGCGCGACTTGCGTGAGTCGCGTCGCGAGATGGCGCGTGTTGGGTCGCGCGGCCTGCGTGATTTGCTCGGCGATGGCCGTGCACGCGTCGATGACGCGTTCGGGTTCGTTCGCTATCGTGCGTGGCGCGTCGCGCTCGAGGCTCTCGAGCACCTGGCGCGCTGCACCTGGCGGGGTGAGATCGCGATGCTTGCGGTAGTACGCGAGCGTGTCGCGTGCCGCCTGCTGCACAGGACCGGTGTGCGTGTCGAGCTCCTCATCGATCGCGACAATCCGCGTGAGCGCGTCGCGCGCCTCTTCGTTGCGCACGAGCCCTTCCTGCTCTTTGATGCTCTGCTCAAGTTCCTGGATGCGAGCGGATGCCGTCTCCTGGTCCTTGCGTAGGGATGCGAGGAGCTCCTCTTCCTTGCCGCGGCGCTCATCGAGCTTGGTGAGCTCCTGATGCGCCTCATGGAGGCGTTTGACATGGGTGAACCCGCGCTCCTCGAGCCCTTGCGCGAAACGGAGGACGGTGTCCTCCAGGCGCTTGATCGCGCCATCGGCGGCATCAAGCCGCTCACCGAGTTGCTCGCGCAACGCCGCGGTATGTTTCGCCGAACGGTCCTGGAATGCCTGCAGCGCCTCCTGGAACGCCTGCTGTTCGGCCTCGAACCGGAACAGTTCAGTGAACACTGCCGTGTCGAGCACCTTGCGTGCCTGCTGCGCGTACTCGCGCGCGTGGATCTCGTTGACGGTCCTCGCCCGCTCGGGCAGCGCCGCGATCGTCTTCTCGTCCGTGAGGCTGCCCAATGCCGTCGCCGCCTCCTGGACGAGCCGTCGCGTATCGGTGCTGAACTCCTGGAACGCATCGTCGAGCTTGAGATGCGTGATCGTCTGGGCGGTCCAGGTGCTGTGATCGTCGCCCAGCGTGAGCGGGGATGCTGTGGCGTCGAGAGAGTGCTTGATCGCGTCGCCGAATTTCCCGATGCCGCGCAGGCGATCGTTGAGCTTCTCGAAAAGTCCCATTCTAGCTTTCCGACCGTCGCAGGTCATTTAATATACTTGCGTAGGGGTCTCTCCCGAATGGCCCCGCGTTCGCGCAAGGAAGCCGCCGGTGTCCGCCAGCAGATCGCCGATCTGTTCGCACGGGCTGCGACAACAGCAGTATCCGATCTGGAAGCAGCGCGTGCGCTCGTCAAGAAAGCGCGCCAGATGGCGTCCCGAAAGCGCGTCTCTTTGCGTGCGTTCAACCGCTCGCACTGCCGCAAGTGCTGCGCGTACTTCACGGCCCGGACGTTGCGTGTGCGCACGCGACCCACGCACGTCGTGTACGCGTGCCTCTCGTGTGGTCACGTGACGCGGTTGCGTACCTAGACGGCGTGGTTACCGCCGGATGCTCGCGCCAAGGACACCGAGACCAAACAGCAAGAGGAAGAAACCGGCGAACAGCTTGAGGAATTTCAACAGCGTCTGCCAGTCGCTGTAGATGAGCCAGCCGCCCACGATCAGGAACACGAGACCCGCGAGGAATCCGATCACGCTGATGCCGCCTGCGCGTGCGCCGGGTGTGACGTTGCGTATCGCCATTGCCGTACCTTGCTGAGGATGAGGAGGCCCTTGCGGTACTCGCCCGCGTTCATCGGCCGTCCGAAGACGGGCTCGACGGGCTTAAGGCCGAAGGGTTGTGTGCCGGAAGGGGAGAGGCGTTTAAAAAGATATCCGTGGGGGCGCCGGAGCTGCTCCGTCGGCGACACACTTAAAAACCTCCCGTCGACTTTCGGTTCCATGACCCGTATCGCACAGGGTGCCGAAGCGATTCTCGAGCGTACGGAGCATGGTATCCGCAAGACCCGTCATGCAAAACCGTACCGTCACCCGCAGATCGACCATGACCTGCGTACGCGTCGCACGCGCGCAGAGGCGAAGATCCTCGCGAAGGCACGGGCGCTTGGCGTGCCGGTCCCTGATGCCACGGTTGTGGACGATCACACCCTCCTGCTCTCCGTGGCGCCCGGCGTGCCGCTCAAAGAGACGCTCGACGCGGATCCGCAGCTCATGCGCGTTGTCGGCGCATCTGTCGCGCAGCTGCACGACGGCGGGATCATCCACGGCGACCTGACCACGAGCAACATCATGCACGACCCAGCGACGGGTCGGCTCACGTTCATCGATTTCGGCCTCGCGTACCACAGCGATCGGATCGAAGACCGCGCCGTTGACCTGCATGTCCTCAAGCAGGCGCTCACGAGCAAGCACCACCGCGTGAGCGCGGCCGCGTTCCGCCACTGCTGCGCGGGCTACCGCGAGAGCGCGCAGGCGGACGCGACGCTTGAGCGATTGCGCGCGGTGGAGCGCCGCGGGCGCAACAAGGTGACCTGACTGATGGTGGACCACCGCAAGATCCTGCTCGCGTTTGGCATGTTCTTTCTCCTCTTGGCGTTCTTCGCGCACATGAATGCCACGGGATCGCGCGCAGACGAGCTCACGCTGCTGACAGTCGCGGACACCAGCACCGGCGCGATGGGCGGCACCGCCAGCCTGCGCCTCGAGGTCAGGCCCGGCACCGGCGCGATCTTCATCGACAGCTTTCCCCTGACGCGCATCGATACGCAGGCGAGCGCGCGCTACGCGCAGCAGGTGGCGTGCGATCATCTCGATATCGATTGCAGCCAGTACGATTTCTACTACACCATCCGTGCGAACACCGCCGTTGTCGGCGGTCCGAGCGCAGGTGGCGCGATCGCGGTCCTCACCGCCTCGGTGCTCTCGGGCCTGCCGATCGACCATTCGATCGCGATGACCGGCACGATCAACAGCGGCGGCGTGATCGGGCCGGTCGCTGGCGTGCGCGCGAAGATCGCTGGCGCACGTCAAGCAGGCATCAAGACCGTGCTCATCCCGGTGCTCGCCGGTCCGGAGAATGGCACGATGGCACCCGACGGCAACGCAACGCCGCCGGCCAACGGTTCCGTTGAGGAACCGTTCGGGCCGCTGCCTCGTGGCCGCGTGCCGGAGCTCTCCGGATCGGGTGTGGAGGTGTTCGCGGTCAGCACGCTCGATGAGGCGCTCGCCGCATTCACCGGACGAGCACCTTCGCCGCCGCCGGCTCCCCTGACACCGCCGCCGCAGTACACCGAGCGCATGCGCGCGATCGGCGAAGGATTGTGCGCGCGCAATGCGCAGCTGCGTGCGCAAGCGGACCAGCGCGGGCTCGCATATGGGGATCCGAACAACTACACGCAACGCATCGCGGCGGTTCCCGTCGAGGAAGGATACGCGCGCGCATCGCTGTGCTTCAGCCAGGATATCGAGATCGCCACGATCATCGCGCAGGCCATGACCCCGGCGCAGCAGGACGCGCTCGCGCGTGAGGTGCGTTCGCGCATCGAGGATGCGCGTGGCACCGTTGGGAATGTGACGTTGCGTACGGTCGGTGATCTCGAGGTCGCGGCGATCGTACGCGAACGCATCGCGCAGGCGCAATCGCTGCTCGACGGGCGCAACAGGACCGATTTGAACGCGTCGGCTGCGGATATCGCGTACGCGGATGAGCGTGTGCGCAGCGCGCAGAGCTGGACTGCCCTGCTTGGCATGTCGGGTGCTCCATTGCGTATGGACGAGGAGCGGCTGCGCCGCACGTGCCTTGCGAAGATCGCGGAAGCCGATGAGCGCATCAGCTACGTGCGTGTCTACGCGCCTGGTGCGGTCGCCTCGGCAGAGGAGAGCCTGCAGCTCGCGTACGCGAGCGACAGCGATCCGGTCCTCTGCATCCTGCATGCTGCGACTGCTGTCGCTGACGCGAACCTCATCAGCGGCGCTATCGCTGTTGACGCATCACGTGTCGATGATCTCCTCGCCGAGAAGCTCGCTGCCGGCGAACGCGTGCTTGCTGAGCGCCAGGCGCATGGCGCGTTCCCGATCCTCGGCTACAGCTACTGGCAGTACGCGTCCCGTCTTGGCGCTGACGCGCCGTACAGCGCGCTCACCTTCGCTGAGCAATCGCTCGAGCTCGCGACGCTCGATATGTATTTCCCTCCTGAACGCGCGTCCTGGCGCGTGCCGCCGGAAGCGGCGAACGGCGTCGTGTTCTTCAGCTACGGCGCCGCGTTCATGGTCGGTATCTCCTTGCTGCTGTGGCCGACGGCCGTGACGGCATCGCCGAAGCGACGTCGGCGACGGCGTTGAGCGCTATCTTCGGATACTCCTGCGCTGAGGTCAGGCAGCGTGCTTCCACGTCGGGAAACGGCCCTGGAAGGTCCCGCCCGACGTTGCCGCCGAGCGGGTCCCTCCCGGGAAAAGAGGTGAGTTACCAACCGCGAACCTTTGTCGGGATCACGGTTGCGATGAGCGCACGCCTGGTCGTATTTATCCTTTCCCATTCTGACACCATTTTAAAATGGTTACAAGTTACAGCGAAATCGTCACCTTCCATTGACGAATACCGTATCTGCGAATCGGTCATCTGCCGTCGGTGATTCTCCCCGCTTGGGCACAATTCCTTTAAGGTGATGCGGTGCTGCTGGTTCTCCATGCGTCCGTACCGGGTCCTCGCGAATGCGTTGGGAGTTGCGCTCCTCGCAGCTGGCGCGTTCGCCATGCCTAATCCCATCGTCAGGCCTCCGCGCGCGGATGCGGTGGCGGACGCCCGTCTCGATGATACGCGACCGTTGGACCTCTCCGTCACCCACAAGCTGTTCCTCACACCGATCACAGAACGCCTCGACACCGCCGATGAAGTCCGCCTGGAGCGGTACCTCTGGACTGTCGTGCCGACAGGCCGACGGATCATCTTCCCCGATGAGCAGCTGCGCCCGGTCGGTTCGGTCGAGCTCACGCCGGAGCAATACCGGCGGTGGGATGCGCTCGCCTCCACGCGCGCGCACCAGTACCTCGACACGATCGCCACGCAATCGTTTCGTGTGCGGCTCCCCACGTCGATGCGCAACCGGCGCGTGCCCTGGCGCACCGGCTATGCTGACCGGTTCGTCGACGCGCTCGATCGCGCCGCTCCTTACATCCCGTATTTGGAATCGATGGCGTCGCAGCGTGGCCTGCCGCGCGACACCTGGCTGCTCGCCGTCCAAGAATCGCTCTTTCGACCTACTGCGGTGAGCAGCGCCTGGTGCGAGGGCCCGTTCCAGCTCTCACGGCCCGCAGCGCGCACCTTCGGACTCGTCGTCCCGCGGCTCGCTCGCGGCGGGAACACGACGCAAGTGAATGAGAGCCTGCATCCGCTCCTCGCAGCGCAGGCAGCGTTCGACCTGCTGTACGCGTACGCGTACCACACGGGCGGCTTCCTCACCGGTGTGAGCGCGTACCACACGGGACCTGGAAACCTTGCGAAGATGCGGATCCTGCAGCTACGCCATCCGCAATGGCGTTCACAGGAGGACGCAGGAGTACCGGCGATGATCGCCGAACGCTATCTGCACGGCATCGACGCTGCGCTCTTTGACCCCGTCACGGAGATGTCCTCGCTATCGGGCGATGAGACCGAATCGCCAGGGGACGTGACCCTCGAGAGCACTGTGGCGGCCGATGGCCTCTCCTGGATCGTGAGCGACGGTTGGCGGCATCCGAGCAATACGCGATCGTACAGCGGATACCGTCGGGAGAGCTCCCTCTATGTGCCGCGGTTCCTCGCGCTGCGCAACGCTCTGCGCCGGGATGCGCTCTTTCGGACAGAACGGGAACTCGCCGGTATGCGACGCATTCCCGCAGGGAACGGCACGTGCGGTCCTCGTGGTCCGTACACCACGGACCTGCCGGTGTGCTGGATCTCCGCGCCCGTGTTCCATGATGTGGAGCGATACGCAAAAAAGGCGCTCGATCTCGATATGGTCGCTATCCGCTACCGCACGCCGCCGCGCGCGGGCAAAGAGCCCCTCACGGGTGAGGACCTCGCACAGGCGGTCGGTGACTTGTCGGTGTTCACCGCCTATAACCCGCACATCCCACGCAAGGCCCGTATCCCGGAAGGCACCCGCGTCGCGTTGCCGCCGGGGACCGCTGCCTCGTTCATCACCGCGCGTCCCTTGCGTGATCTCCTCGATACCGCACCCGTGACTACCTATCGCGATGGAGTGATGAGCGCATCATCGGCGCCTACAGCACCGCTTGCGGAGGATCGGGAATACGCGCGCCTCGCGCTCCTGCGCAGCGACGGCCGATACGACGAGGTCGATCCGGAGGCGGTCTGCGCGCTCGCGGACCGCATGGAAGCGATCGACGACGGATCGCTCACGCGCTCGTTGCAGCGACGCGTGTCGCGCCTGGACTGCGCGCTCACAAGCCATCGCTCCTCCCGATCGCTCCTGCGCCTCGCCGATGAGCATCGGTGAGGTTCCGCGTTGGCCGCAGCAACGCACTTAAACGCTCCTGCGCAAGCCCGTGCGCATGGCACGACACCAGCCCTCCGGTGAGGGACCGAGAGCGCCTCTCCTGCTCGTCGCGATCATCCTCGTCCTCCTCGCGCTCGGAGCGCTGTTCGCGGCGATCCGTGTCTTTCTCGTACCGTCATTGACGGTCGTGCGCGAACAGGGGTCGGTCGATGCCGTGTTCTGCCGCACCGCCGACTGCGAGCAGGCGCTGCTCGAGTGGATCGGGAACGCGTCCGACGTGCGGTGCGCGTTCTATGAGCTCGACCTGAACCGCACAGCGATGGCGCTCAACAGCATCAGCGCAAGCGTGCTCGTCTTCGACGAGAACATCGAACGGGCAAGGGCTGCAGGCCTCATCGCGACCGGTGTGCCATCTGCAGGGCTGATGCATGACAAGTTCTGCGTGCTCGATGACTGGGGGGTGGTGACCGGTTCGATGAACCCGACCGTGACGGCGCAGACGCGCAATGACGAGCACTTCGTGCTCGTGCGCTCGCGCGCGCTCAACCGTGCGTACGCGCGAGAATGGGGTGTGCTCGAGGATCGTGCGTTCGGCGCCGAGGGGAAGAAGCCGCGCGTGAACGCGCCACTTGTCGAGCTCTCCGGCGTGCCGGTGGATGTCTGTTTCGCGCCCGCCGAAGGGTGCGAGACGGATCTCGTCGCCGCGCTCGACCGCGCGAACGCATCCATCCGCTTTCTGGCGTTCTCGTTCACCTCCGATGCGGTCGGTGATGCGCTCGTGCGCGCGTATGACCGCGGCGTGGACGTGTCGGGCGTGGTGGAGCGTCGGCAGGTCGACAAGTGGTCGGAGTACGATGCGCTGCTTCTCGTCGGGATACCGGTGCGAAAAGACGGGAACGCCGGCACGATGCACCACAAGGTGTTCATCATCGATAACGAGACCGTGGTGACGGGTTCCTTCAATCCGACCGCGAACGCGAACACGCGCAACGACGAGAATATGCTGATCATCCAAGACGCGATGCTGGCGCGGGAGTATCTCGACGAGTACGATCGCGTCAGCGCTGCAGCGTCGTGATAGTCGGGATGACCGCTCGCAGGTCGCTTGACGCGACCACGTGCGTCGCTGCTTCCTTGAGCTCTTGTGGCGCGTCGTTGAACGCGATCGAGACGCCCACGATCCGGAACGCGTCGAGATCGGTCGCGCTGTCCCCGATGTACAGCACCTCCTGCGGGAGGATGTCGAGATCCGCGCAGAGCGTCTCGATGATGCGTACCTTCGGTGCGGTGCCGTCCCCGACAGGCCAGCGGAACTCGCCCGATACCTTGTGCTCGTGGAACACGAGCTGGTTCGCGAAGATGAACTCGACATCGAACTCCCTGGCGATGCGCTCGGCGAGCTCGAACGGCCCTGAGGTGATGATGGCGATGGGCGTGCTCGTGCCGTCCTCCAGCCGCAAGCGGCGGAGCGCAGCGAAGAATTCGGCGATGCCGATGCTATATGGCGTCTCGCGCACGAGCCGAAGGTACGGCTCTTGCGGTTTCCCCTTCCAGAGGCGCCCGACGACCTCCTGGATGAGCCGTGGGTAGTCTGTGCGGAGGTAGCGGGCGGTGAGCTCCTTGCCTTCCGCTTCGGTGCCGTACGTGTGATGCAGCTCCATCCAGAAGTTGCGCGGCACCGCAAGCACGCCGTCCATATCGAGGCAGATGAGCCGGATCATCGTCGATGAGTGGGGAGGGAAACCCTTATATCCCTGCCGGTCACCGCGTGACGCACAATGGCTGGACGAACGGGGGAGAACGGTCTCGAGGACGTCTTTTTGACCCTGTACAATTCCGGTATGGATGCGAAGGTGCTTGGCGCTGAGGGCGCGAAACGCATCGCCCGCACGATCGCTCGCCTTGATAAAGGGCGACGGAAGGTCGTTGAGGATGACGCGTCGTATCGCCTCGAGCGTTGGCGCGAGTACACCGCCGCCTCGCCAGCTGCCCGAGAAGAGGCCCGTCGTCTCGAGCGTGCCCAAGGCATCACGCGCGAGGAGGCGTTCGAACGAGTCCGGACGCGTAAAGCGGCATAATTTTTATAAAGCCAGGGCGGGTGCTCTGGGTAGGTGATAGCATGAACATCGTCGGTTTCCACTTCACGCGCATCAACGCCGAGCGCAAGCGCTCGGCTGTCGGTACGGTCAACATCAGCAACAACGTCTCCCTCAAGGACGTGACGGAAGCGAAGATGGGTGCCGGTGACCGTGGTGCGGTACGGGTGTCATTCGCGTACACAAGCACCTACTCCCCGGATTTCGCATCCATCACGCTTGAGGGTGATGTGCTCGCGCTCATGGAGGCCGACAAGGCCAAAGAGACGATCGCATCCTGGAGCAAGGAGAAGAAACTCTCGCCCGTGCTCGCACAACCGGTGATGAACCACATCCTCGACCGTGCGAACATCCAGGCCTTGCTCATGGCGCGCGACCTCGGGTTGCCCAGCCCCGTGCCCTTGCCTAAGGTGCAGTTCAAGCCTGTCGCCGCGAAGGAGCCGGTCACGACCACGAAGGTCGACGCGAAGAAGGGCAAGAAGTAGATTCCTGTCTGTTTTTTCTTTCTTTTTCTCTCTATCTATCTTCCGGTGCTGGGAGCAGCTTCTCGAACCCGTCGAGCGTGTTGCTGTACGCACGCTTGCCCTTGCGCGTGAGCGCGTAGGTCTCGACGACCTCTCGGCCGTCCAATCGCACGCCTGTGCTGATCAAACCGTACTGGCGCAGGCGCAAGACGCAGCCGTATTGCTCGGGTGTGAGACTGCCGTGCTGGACATCGATGGCATGCTTGGTCCCTGCTGCGATACGTAACAGCAGCTCCAAGTCCATCGTCTCTTGGATGACCCAACGGGGGCGTGCCATCGCATAGGGGAGACGGGCGCTCCCTTTATGCGTTTCGGCCAGCATCAACCGCCCTTGTGCGTGTCATCAAGCGGGCTGCGCTTTGAGACCTCACCGCGCAGATCGGTGTTGTAGAGATTCTTCACGTCTTCCTTGTGCTGGCTCAAGAGCCACGCGAGCTTGAGGAACGCGGTCTCGAGGTGCGTATCGCACCCTTGCCCGAGCACGCCGAGCTCTTGCAAGTCGCGACCGGGCGAGTAGACATCCATATTCGTTCGGCCCCAGATGGTCTGTGGCGCCATCACGACCGGGATGCGCTTCGCGAGCTTCGCGATATGCGTGCGGATGCGCGTGTGCTCGGCCGTGAGGTCATCGATCTCGTTGATGGGCAAGTGACCGAGTCCCGTGCCGGCGACGATGAGACCGTCGTAGTGGTCGTACACGAGCAGTTCATCCGCGAACGCTTGGGGGTGCGCATACCAGATCCCGACTTTCAGGTCCTCGCGTAGCGGCAGGACGCGCGGGTGATCGGTCGCGCGTGCGCGCAGATCAGCCACGCGCGCATCATCGACGATCTCGCTCTTGCCGTCCGTGACGCGTGCGATGAGCGGTGCGTTCACGCTCGTGAACGCATCACGTCGCGACGTGTGGTTCTTGCGCGCGCTCAAGCCGTCGATGATCGCGATTCTTCCGTCGCTTGACGTGTCGTGCATCGCGACGAACACGCCTGGCAGGCGGGCTTGCGTGATGAACCGCAGCGCGCCCACGAGATTCGCGTTCGCATCGCTTGATCCGCGATCAGACGATCGCTGGCTGCCGACCAGGACAACGGGGATGTTGAGTCCATCCAGGATGAATGCGAGCGAGGCCGCCGTGTAGTGGAGCGTGTCCGTGCCGTGCGTGATGATCACGCCGCGGGTATCGCGGCCGATCTCCTCGAGGACGGCGCGCGCCATCAGGTTGTGGTGCGCGAAGCGCATATCGTCAGACTGCATATTACGCAACAGCCTGCTTGTGACGTGCGCTATCTTTGTCACGTCCGGGAACATCGCAAGCAGTTCTCCAGGGTCGAATTGCGCGACGACCGCACCGGTCGCGTAATCCACCTTGCTCGCGATCGTGCCGCCCGTGTGGAGGATCGTGACTGCGGGCAGCGATGCGTCCTGGTGTGGCGCGTGCGCTGGTACCGGGTGCTTCTCGCGCGGGCTCGTCTTGAGGTCGGCGAGGTCGGCGACGGGCAGGATGACATTGTAGCCCGTGACGAGCTTGATCGTGACCTCACCGTCCTTGACTTGCACGACTGTTCCCGAGAGGTGCTTGCCTGCGTAGGTGCATTCGACGTGGGCGCCGCCAGGAAGGTCCATGGGTGGTTGTGCCGTCGGAGCGGTTCTTAAAGGTTGTGGACCGCTGAACTTATAAATCGCCGTCGTGGCGAGTGCGTCGATGCCCAGCGTCATCGTCCGTGGTTCGCGCCTCGAAGGCAAGGGTATCTTCGCGACGCGCAGCTTGAACAAAGGCGAGATCGCGTTCCATTTCGTCGGGAAAACCGTCGATTGGCAGCATTGCACGCACCGATCCTTGCAGGTGGGTCGTAACGAGTTCATCCGGCCCGCTCCCAATGCGCTCCCGGGATTCCTGAATCACTCCTGTGTGCCGAGCTGTGCGGTACGTGGTCGTAATGCTATCACCGCGCTGCGTCCGATCAAGAAAGATGAGGAGATCACGATCGACTACTCCTTCACGGACAGTATGCCAAATTGGGATATGACGTGCCTGTGCGGGGCGAAATCGTGTCGTAAGGTTCTCAAACCCTACTACGCATTACCCGCCGCGTACAGGAAGAAATGGAAAGAGAGGACGAGTGCGTATCTCAATCGGGCCTGAATCCGCTCTCCTTCAAGTGCCGTAGCGGCAAGAAGAGCGGTTGCGGCAGTTCATCCCACGAGAACCACTCCCAGCGCTCGCACTTGTGCGGTTCCAGCAATTGCGGTTCGCCGTCCGCGTGCGCGGTGAGCACGAGTGTCACGTAATGCTTCTCATTATCGAACACGTCGTTCGTGAACGCAGCGCGGCGGATATCCCGTAGCGCAAGGCCTGTCTCCTCGAGCGTCTCGCGAGCAACGCACTCCTCGGGGCTCTCCCCGAGCTCGAGATGACCGCCCGGCAATGCCCAGGAGCCGGCGCCGTGCGATCCCTTCCGCTTGCCAAGCAGTATCTTGCTGTGGCGCACGATGATGACTGAGGTGCCGACGAGAGGGGTGCTCATGCGCGACCTATTTCCCGGTCCCGTCGGTGTCGCAATCGAACATGCTCACCTCGTGCTGGATGATGCTGAGCTCGCGCGTCCGCTCGCACGTCACCATCAGCGTATCGGCGACGAGCGATTCGATGCGCGGATCCTCATGCAGCACGTCTACCCAACGCGCGCATGCGTGCGTTTGCGCGTAGCGATGCTGCAATTGGTGCGCGATGCATTCACTCGCGTCCTTGGCACCGGGCACGGTCGCGCAGAAGATGGCGTTGATGGGCAGGTACAGTCCAGCCGGCGCCGTCGTGTCGAGGGCTATCCCCGGGATCTCGCCTTGGAGATACACGTTCCCGTCGATATTCACGAGACCGCGTGTCCCGGTCTGCATGTTGATGAGGTTCATCGCATCCGACAATCCTCGGTTCGCGACGTCGCGTGCTCGCTCCTCGCTCCAGGTCAGGTCGTAATTCACGATCAGCGACGCGGGCCCTTGTTGGACGGTCGTCGTCCGGTACTCCCGTATGGGGCCGGGCACCGGTGGTGCCGTCGGGGAACCGTGCTCCCCGCATGCGACGATGCCGCCAACGAGCAGTGCAGAAGCGAGGATATGCTGTAGTGTCTTGCGCATCGATACCCCTCCGTGACTGAGATGGAGACCTGCCGCTGTATCTTGGACTAGAAAAACATTGCGTTCGTACGGGAGCGAGAAGAAAAGAGAGGATCTGTCGACGGCCTACCCGTAGTAGCTCGGCTTCTCGGCCATCTCCTTGCCGCGCACCTGGCGGAACCCTTCTTCGAACTCCTTGTACGCCGCCTCGATCTGCTTGTTCACAGACGGACGGACCTTGAGGAGCGCCGCGAGGAGGTACTCCATGCCGACCTCTTTCGCCTTGATGTTCTCGCGCAGCGCGAGCATGCCCGCTTCGCGGCACACGGCAGCGATGTCCGCGCCAGCGTACCCTTCCGTCTTCTCGACGAGCGTGTCCACGTCGACCCCTTTCGCCATCTTCATACCCTTGAGGTGCACTTCGAAGATCTGCTTGCGCGTGACCTTGTCGGGGACTGGCACGAGCAGGATGCGGTCGAACCGGCCGGGTCGCAAGAGCGCACTATCCACCATATCGGGCCGGTTCGTCGCGGCGATGACCACGACGTCGTTGAGCTCTTGCATCCCATCGAGCTCCGTGAGGAGCTGGTTCACGACGCGCTCCGTCACGTTCGAGTCCCCGGTGCTCGCGCTGCGGTGTGGAGCGAGACTGTCGATCTCGTCGAAGAACACGACGCACGGCGAGGTCTGGCGTGCTTTCTCGAACACCTTGCGCACCGCCTTCTCGGACTCGCCCACCCATTTCGAGAGGAGTTCGGGTCCCTTGACGCTGATGAAGTTCGCTTCCGACTCCTTCGCGACCGCTTTCGCGAGCAAGGTCTTCCCCGTGCCTGGTGGGCCGTAGAGCAGGATGCCCTTTGGCGGCTTGATCCCGAGGCGTGCGAACGCCTCCTTGTGCTTCAAGGGCCACTCGACCGCCTCGATGAGCTCCTGCTTCACGCGGTCGAGACCGCCGATATCGTTGTACGTGATGTTCGGCATCTCGATGAGCACTTCGCGCAGCGCTGAGGGGCGCACGACCTTCAATGCCTCGAGGAAGTCGTCGTTCGTGATGATGAGCTTGTCCAAGAGCTCGACCGGGAGCTCTTCTTCCTCTTGGAGGTTGATGTCAGGAAGCACGCGACGCAAGACGATCATCGCCGCCTCTTTCGCGAGCGCGGAGAGATCCGCACCGACGAACCCGTGCGTGATCGCGGCGATCTTCTCGAGGTCCACCTTCTCCTTGCCCTTGTCGGCCATCGGCATATTGCGCGAGTGGATCTTGAGGATGTTCAAGCGACCAGGGTATTGCGGCACGCCGATCTCGATCTCGCGATCGAACCGACCCGGACGTCGCAATGCCGGGTCGAGCTGGTTGGGGATGTTCGTCGCGGCGATGACCACGACCTTGCCGCGCGCGTGCAGGCCGTCCATCATCGCGAGCAGCTGCGCGACGACACGGCGCTCCACTTCACCCTTGCTCTCCTCGCGCTTGCTGGCGATCGCGTCGATCTCGTCGATGAAGATGATCGATGGCGCATTCTTCTCCGCGTCCTCGAACTTCTTGCGCAGGTTCTCCTCCGACTGCCCGTAGTACTTGCTCATGATCTCCGGGCCGTTGATGAGGATGAAGTTGCTGTTCGTCTCGTTCGCGACCGCTTTCGCGAGCAGGGTCTTGCCCGTGCCTGGCGGGCCGTGCAGAAGCACGCCTTTTGGCGGTTCGATGCCGAGACGCTCGAAGATCTCGGGGTGCTTGAGTGGGAGTTCGACCATCTCACGGATCTTCTTGAGCTCCTCGTCCAGGCCGCCGATGTCCTCGTACGTGACGTCGATGCGCTGGTCCTCCTTGACATCCACCGCTTCGGGGTTGAACACGACACGCGTGTTCTCCGTGATGAGCACCGGCTTCTTCGCCGGCATGGACTCCACGACCACGAACTTGAGATCGCCCAAGCCGAACGACATCAGGTTATCGTCGCCGAGCATACTGAACATATCATCGAAGAACGGGTTCTCGTTCATCATCGTGCGACGGCGTCGCGTACCGCCCAAGGAAACGATATCCCCCTTGACGACCGCGCGTCCCAAGAGCCCCCGCTTGAAGATCTGCGGCGACGCGCGGATCATGATGCCTTTACGCGCAGGCGCGATCGTGATCTTCTTGCACTCGACCACCTCGACCTTGCGGATGCGCACGTTCTCGCCGATCGTGGTCTTCGCGTTGCGACGCGTCAGGCCGTCCATGCGCACGATCGTCTGGCCGATGTCGCCGGGCAAAGCACGATCCACGATAGCAACGGTCGTACGCTCGCCCTGGAGCTCCACGATATCGCCGGGGCGCACATCGATCTCCTTCATGAGCGGCGTGTCAA
Organism: uncultured Methanosarcinales archaeon; assembly: GCA_964396935.1. Classification (GTDB taxonomy): domain Archaea; phylum Nanobdellota; class Nanobdellia; order Woesearchaeales; family UBA525; genus UBA525. Next base: position 25,918 of record CAYNGK010000003.1, read on the forward strand.
AGCGCACGATGCCCTTGTTGACGTCGTCCTGGATGGCCTCTGCGACCTTGAGCTGGAGTTCTTGCCGTGACATGGCGTGGAGGTGAGGAGATGTTCCTTAAATACGGATATTTTTTCCCCCAGAGCGCGTTGGTGGAGAACAGGGAAGGATTAGCGTCCGTTCCCGCCACGTCCGCTACCCAAACTATAAAAAGCCGTTTCTGTCCGTCCCGTCGTATATGGCCTCTGATATCGACCCTGCTGCCGTCGGCCTGAAGGTCGGCCTGGAGATCCACCAGCAGCTCGGCTTCTCGGGTGGCCGGAAGCTGTTTTGCGCGTGCCCGGCAGAGGTCCTGGACCGCCAGCCGGATGTTGTCGTGCACCGCACGCTGCGTGCCGCGGCGGGGGAGACCGGTGAGGTCGACGTCGCGGCGGCAGCCGAAGCAACAAAGGCCAAGCGTTTCGCGTACGGCGCGCACCTCCTGAACACGTGCCTGGTCGAGCTCGATGAGGAGCCGCCGCACCCGTGCGATCCCGATTCTCTCCTAACAGTCCTGATGGTCGCGAAGGCGTGCGACAGCACCATCCTCCCGCGCGTGCAGTTCATGCGCAAGACCATCGCTGACGGGAGCAACGTCTCTGGTTTCCAGCGCACCGGCCTTGTCGCGTTGGGCGGCACGGTTCCGGGCACGAACGTGCGCATCCAAACCGTGGCGCTCGAGGAGGACGCGGCGAAGATCGTCGCGCGTACCGCCGGCGAGGACACGTACGACCTGAGCCGTCTGGGTATCCCACTCATCGAGCTCGCGACCGAGCCCGACATCACGACCCCCGAGCAGGCGAAAGAGACCGCTTCCCAAATCGGTATGCTGCTGCGCAGCACGCGCCGCGTCAAGCGAGGTTTAGGCACGATCCGTCAGGACTTGAACGTCTCTATCGCCGGTGGCGCGCGCATCGAGATCAAAGGATGCCAAGACCTGCGCCTCATCCCGCAGTACGTCGAGAACGAGATCCGACGACAGCAAGGATTGCTCGCGCTCGCAACACGCCTCAAAGCGACGCCGCCGCGCTGCCACAACCCCCTCGATGTCACGGAATTGTTCGCGCACAGCACAGTCGGATTCGTCAAGAAATCCCTCGCGGGGGGCGCGAAAGCCGTCGGTATGCGCGTCGAGCACTTCGCCGGTATCTGCGGGACGGAACTCCTCCCCAACTACCGCGTCGGGACAGAGCTCGCGGGCATCGCGCGCTCACGCGGGTTTGGCGGCCTCATCCACAGCGACGAGGATCTCGCGAAGTACGGCGCGGACGCGGGCGCGCTCAAGGCGCGCTTCGGTTGCGCGTCAAACGACGCGTTCCTGATCCTCATCGGCGATCCCGTGCGCGTGCGTTCGTGCCTCACGGATGCTCTTGTTCCGCGCATCGCGCAACTCGCTATCGGCGTGCCGAAAGAGGTGCGTAAGGCAGAGCCTGACGCGAGCACCACGTTCCTGCGTCCGATGCCGGGTGGCGCGCGTATGTACCCCGAGACGGACATCCCGCTCGTGACGGTCGACGCGACGCGCATACCGCCCGTCACGCTGCTCACCGAGCAGGTGGCGCAGCTCGCGCGCGAGACCGGGCTCTCGCGTGACCTCGCGAAAGAGCTCATCGCGCAAGATGTCCCGCTCGATGACTTGCGCGAGCGGTACCCGAAGATCCCGGTGACGCTGTTCGCTTCGGTCGCCATCGAGTGGCCGCGCGAGATCAAGACGCGATTCGGGAAGGAGCTTCCGAACGCACTTGAGTTAGCAGAACCATTGTGGCCGCACGTGGAAAAAGGGACTATCGGTCCAGCAACGGTAAAGACTATTCTCGAGATGGTCGTCCAGACAGGAGTCTCTCCTGAATCGCTCGTCCCGCAATTCCAGCAACTCCCCGAATCGCAAGTCCGCGCGCACGTGATCGCGATCATCCGCGCGCACCCCGGTGTCTCACCTGGTGGCTTGATGGGGCTCATTATGAAGGAGCTTCGGGGTAAGGCCGACGGGAAGCTCCTTGACCGGCTCCTGCGCGAGGAGATGGCGAAGAGCATCTGATGTGATTGCTGTATGCGCGTACGATTCGAGCCACCTGATACGAAGAAGCTCCGTCGTGCAGGCCATACGCTCGTGGACATGCACGCGCACAGCGAGTACAGCCACGACTGCCGCACGCCCCTCGCGCTCATCATCGCGAAAGCGAGAGCGGAAGGGTACTGCGTCGCGCTCACCGACCACAACCGTGTGGACGGAGTTGCGCAAGCGATCCGGATGCGCGCGCACGACACGATCATGCCCGCTATCGAGATCACGACGAAAGAGGGCAAGGACGTGATCGCGTACTTCTACGAGCACCGCGATCTCCTCGCGTTCTACGAGAAGAAGCTCAAGATGCATATCAAGAAGAAGAGCAGCATCCGCAGCGGCGCGACCGGTATCAGGATGACGGCGCTTCTTGACATCTTGCGCGAGGAGCGCTGCGTCATCTGCCTCCCGCACCCGTTCGCGATGCGCCCGCGACGCAGCTACAGCCACTTCCACAGCAAGCGGAACCGGCACCTGCTCGATCACGTGCACGTGATCGAGGTCATCAACCAGGCGATGCTGCACCGGCAGAACCTCGCCGCGCTCGGCTGGGCGACTGCGCTCAACAAGCCGATCGTCGCGGGGAGCGACTCGCACACCATCAAGTCGCTGGGGACCGCGCTCACGGTCGGCAAGTCACGGGACTGGGCGGGATTCCTCGATGAGATCAAGGCCGGCAAGGTGTTTGTGGTCGGCGAGGAACGGAAACTGCGCCATCAGGTGATGGATAGCGCGAAGAGCGCGACGCGCATCCTCGCGACGAAGGCGAAGATCCTGCGCAAGCGCAAGGTGTGAACCGTCCCCTATCGGATACGCAGCTGCTTCGCGAGGCGCAAGTATCCTGCGCACCAGCTCATCGCCTCGTCTGTCCAGTAGAAGTACGTGTGGAACGGTTGCCCGTCGCGGTCGTAGAGTTCCAGGAACGTCCCGTAGCGCTCGATGTTCTTGCGGTACGCGCTCAGGTGCTTGCGTGCGGCGACCTTGTCTATCGTCGAGAGGATCCGCACGTACGCGAGCCCCATATGCATCCAGACGCTGTCTGTCTCGTAGTCTTTCGCGAACCAGTTGAGGAAATGCAGGTTTGCCTCCTCGCGATCCTTGTCGAACGTGCTGACATAGCGCAGGGGGAACGGCATATCGAGACCTGCCGCACGGATGGCGATGATGGTTTCGCTCAACATATGCCGATCCTTGACGACCCCTGTCCAGAACGGGTAGACGTTCGCGTCACCCACCACGATGTTCTGCTTCTTCAGGTCGTCGAAGAAGTACGTGCCGTTCCAGTATGTCTCGACGAGCCGGCCTTTCGCCTGTTTCGCACTGTAGGGGAATCGTATCCCGAGCGCTTCGCACTCGCGGGCGACGACGGCGATCATCGTCGCGTCATAGCAGGATGCCTTGCGTTTCGCGTGGTCGCGCATACACGTGAACCGCTTGTGCGCGTAGGGCAGATGCGTCTTGGGATCGATGACGTAGCGCACGAAATAGTCGGCTTCTCCTTGCAGGAACGCCCGGTACTGTTTTCCGAGATCCGTGTTGCCGGTGTGCGTAATCGCGTACAGGAGGAGCGCGAGGGAATCCGGGCCGTAGGACGGGTAATCGCGCACCTTCCCCGTCGGTCCGATCAACGTGCGTACGCGACCGTGCTCCTTGAATTGGCGCAGCGCGTACTCGATGGTCGAGCGCACCTCTTTCTTGTACCCGAGCGCGACGAGATCCTCGCAGAAGAACGCGAAATCACGTACGAAGAAGTCCCGGAAATGACCGTCGCTGACGCGGTAGTGCCGGTTCTCCTTGTCGTACGTGTCGTCGATGATCTGTTGGCAGATCCGCTCAGGCGTGCCGGTGTAGCGGTGGAACCCCTGTTGCCGTACACGACGCGCTCGACGGAACATCAGGAGCAATCCTTTGATCGCTTCTGGCGTGTGTATCATCCGTGCACCCGCCGTCTTCCTCTCACGACCGATCGAACCGGTGCTTTCGCAGTACGCCAAAGCACCTCGAAATAGCTGCGGTACGCTTTCGCGGCGGCAGCGTTCTCGATGAGCACGCCTTCTGGCTCGTCGGTCCAGATGACGATCGCGATCTTGTCCCCGTAGATGTTCGTGACGGCGGGACTCGCTTCCACGTCGAGGTACCGGTGCATGCTGTGCGGGGTGTCGTTCTCTTCCCGCCCAGCGCGGCACACGAGCTTTGTCCTTATCCCGCGCTCGACGCGCATACGCTGGAACTGCGCGGCGAACTCCGGCATGCGGTCGGAGAACTGCCCTTCGGAACCGAACACCATATTGTCCTGCCCTGCGCGGATGATGTCCAGAAACAGCGACCGGACCCCCTGAGGGCCCTTGAACAGCCGCACTTGCCCCTCGAGCTTGCCCGCCTTGTGCTGCGCGTGCAATTCAGGGATGATCTCCTCGACATCGTCGAGTTGTGCCTTGACGTAATCGCGCAGGAGCTTCGGACCGGTCGACTGGAACCACTTCACACGGCCGATCGTCACGTAGCTCACCAGCCCTTTTTGCGTGAGCGATCGCAGCGTGTTGTAGCAGCTGCTGCGGTCGATCTTCGCGAGTTTCGCGATGCGGCCTGCCTTTTGCGATCCTGCGCGGTTGAGCGCGAGGTACACGGCGACCTCGTTGGGGCTGAATCCCAGCGATGCGAGCGTCCGTGCGGGATCCTTCATTGTTGTAGTGTATTCTACAACAAGTATTTATGTGTTTGGCAATTTCTCTCAGGCCGTACCATGAGGCGGCTCTCGGTACGGCGGCAGGAACTGCCGACGCTCATCGCCGCACTGGCACGCGACCTGGACCGGCCTCTCTACCGAGGTCTCGGTACGACCGCGCTCGCGGAGTACCGCGCTGCGGGTACACAGACCCCACGCGACGGTGACCTCGCCGCGGGGTGCGGGGTCTGCTTCACGACCGACCTCGACTACGCCCTCGCCTGCAGCGCAGGAGTGCTCCTGGT
>CAYNGK010000003.1:30981-35764 GCA_964396935.1 uncultured Methanosarcinales archaeon
TGGTCGCCGACCAGGCACGGGTGGCGCGCGGCAGGACGGTGGTCGACACCGCGAAGCCCGGCTACGATGCGCCCGCGCGCGAACGGCTCGACCGAGAACTGGGCCCAGGGAACTACGACGGCTACCGACTCTGGGCAGAGGTCCAGCGAGAGGACACCTTGCTGCGCGACGGCCCGACACGCCGCACCTACATCGCCAGACGCACGATCACCGATGAAGACCTCGACTACGAGGTCATCCTGGAGGGGGACGCATGAAAGAGCAACTGCTGCAGATGGAGGAACGACTGCGCGCGCAATACCCGCACTGGAGCGGCGACAAGCTCCGCTGGATGGCGCTGCAAGCGACGGGACAACTCCCGAACGGACGGAGGTGAATCGTATGACGAAGAGCGAGGATTTAGAGCGAAAAGTGCAAAACCCGACATCTGCGGAGGTGCCTCCCGAGCGGACCACGTGGGGGATGCGTCAAGAGGGATTCCAGAGCATCGGCGGGATCCCCGATGAGTTCTACTCCGCCGAGGATTCGTCCGACCGAGTGGCGTTATGGAATAGCTACCAACGAAGCAAAAGCCGGACGTCGGAATGCGGTTGCGGCGACTGCTCCTTATGCGATCCGACGTACAAAGACTGACCAGTGCCGCCCGGGAGTATCAATCCTACTTTTCCTTCTCCAACAAATCTCCCTCGCGGAAGTCCTTGTCGATAGCGCTTGTCTTTCTCGCCAAGGCCTTGAAGCGGAACGCGTAGAAGCCCATAAACCCAAGTCCCAGCGCGGTCCATAGGAGATCGCGCGTGCGGATGATGATAGAGAGCGTCACGCCAGTCACGCTCCCGAGTTTGAGCACCTTCGCCGCGCTGATCTGACCCAATTCCAGCGTCCCCATCGCGGCAGGGACCGGCAGGGAGTACGCGATGCCGACGCCAGTGAGGATCAGCAGGATCTGCAACGGCGATGCGGCGTGGCCCAGGAACCGCAGCAAGGACCAGTACTCGAGCCACATGAGCCCCCACAGGAGGACCATGAGTCCGACCAGCGCGAGGAAATGCCGTGGTCGCTTGCGATAGAACTCTTCCACGCCGCGTTCGACACGACGAAGAGAGCGCTCCGCATTGCGTAGGCGCTTGATACGGTCCAGGCGCAATGTGCGAAAGACCCACACGAACATCGAGCCGCGCGCGAGGATACCGATCACGAAACCGCCCATCAGCAGCGCGAGCAGGAGGGATATGGCAAGCACGACTGTCTTCGCGGTCTCGCTCACCGCGACGCTGTTGATGATGACGAGCGCGCCGATCGTGAAGAACAGGACATCCGCGAGCAGTTCCACGCTCTTGTCGATGATCACGTTCGAGATCGCCTTGTGAGTAGGTACGCCTTCGCGGTGCAGGAGGTACGCGCGGATAGGCTCGCTCCCGACATGCATCGTCGGAGTGAGGTAGTTCACGGAGTACCCGACCAGGCGGTAGGCGAAGAGCCGATGGAACGGCACATGCGCGCCTTGCGCATCGAGCACCACGCGCCATTTGAGCGTGAGGAGCGTGGCGATAAGGACAGATGCGATCAGGTAGAGGATGAGGTACGGCCAGGACGCGTACGCGAGCAGGCGCAGGACATCAGCTGCGCCGACGCTCCACGCGATGTAGCCCGCGACAAGCGACCCCACCAGTAGCGCGCTGATGGCGTATATCCCGAGATTGAACCGCATCGTACCCTTACGGGCACGGCGTGGTATATAACGGTTGCCGCCGGTCGCTTCACCGAATGCGATCGGGAACCGAATGTTCATAAATCCGCAATGGGTTCCCTCTCCCATGCTCGAGCGCCTTGCGCTGCTGGATCACCCACCCATTATCGGACAGCAGTATCTGGTGCCTGCCGCCTTGGCGCTGTTCCCCGAGCGGTATCGCACGCTCCACCCGCTGCTGTCACAGCCGCACTGGTGGCCCTATCGCGGACCGCCGCACAACGACCCCGACTTCGAGGCGTATGAGGTGCACGTGCACATCGAAGCGCGCTTCTTGAGTCCTGGGGAATATGCCGCTATCAAGGCGCTCCATAGCGTGAATGCCGATCGGGATGGCGCACCGGCGGTAGACCTTGAGGACGCGCCGTACCTGACGCCGGTGAACCTGTCGTTCATCCGCGGGTATGGGGTGTTTCCTCGCGTGTGCGCACGCGATGACACCGCCCGCAGCCGGTGGACGGACGCATCAGTCTCCGATCTTCTCGCTGGTGACCCGCGACGGGAGAACTGGCATCTCGGCGCGCGCAGGATCTGCCCGCATCAAGGGTATGACCTGCGCACGATCGCACCTGACGGTGATGGGTGTGTCACCTGCCCCTTGCACCAGCTCAAGTACGGCGCGGATGGGAAACTGATGGTGACGCAGCACGCACGTGAGAGCGCACAGGTGAAACGTGGGATCCGCGCTCTTGCCGAGCTGCTCGCTGCTGGCAACGGCTGATCGCCGGCATCTTTTTCAACTGCGGCCCGTGCCGTATCGCCATGGCCGATATCCTGCTCTTCGCCGCGCACCCAGACGATGTCGATTTCGGTATGGGTGGGACGTACCTGCGCTTATGCGAGCGCTACCGCGTCGCGCAAGCGATCCTCACGCGCGGCGAGGCAGGCACGCACGGCACGCCCGTGGAGCGTGAAGCGGAAGCCAACGCTGCGGCCGCGTTCGCGGGTTCGCACGTCGAGTTCCTGGGCTTCACGGATAATCACGTCGAGGCGACCGTTGAGACTGCGATGCGGCTCGCGGTCGTGATCCGTGCGCACAAGCCGCGCATCGTGTTCGCGCCGTACCACACGAACGACGCGCCGCACACCGACGGGCGCGCGCACCCCGACCACACCGCGCTTGGTCGCGCTGCGCTTATGGCTTGCCGTTTCGCGAAATTCAAGAACGCCGGACTCGACGGCGAGGCGCACGCGGTCGAACGTATCATCTACTATATGGTCCCGGCATACCGCAAACCGTCATTCGTCGTTGACGTGACCGCGCAGGTGCCGCGACTCAAGGAATTGTGGGGGAAGTACCCCTCGCAGCTCAAGATCCGCGACGGGAAGATTGTGGACTTGCTCTTGCTTGACCGCCACTGGCAAGGCAAGCAGAACGGGCTTGAATACGCGGAAGGGTTCATCGTGGAGGAACCGATCCTGCTCGACCCGCTGCGGCTTCTCGAGTGAACGCCGCTGTCCGGGTGTGCGCTCTAGCGTGGGCAGACCGTCTCGACGCACTCGAATCGCAACGGGTTCGCGCTGCCGGTGCGCGAGCGTAGGTTCTCAAGGAGCTTCCCGATCGGCCTGACAGTGCTGTGGGAGATGCCGAAGATCTGGTTGATGCTGTACGCGGTATAGCCGATGAACGCACCGAAGAAGTCGATCGTGTACCAATGAAGCTCCGGTGCGCCGCCGGCGAGCGCTTCGGACGCCTTGTACAGCAACGGGATGATGATGCCCATCTGGATGAACGTGCTCGTGAGGATGATCGGTTTCGCCGTCAGCCAGAAGGTCATCCGTTCCCGGAAATTGCCGTCGAATTTCGCGTTCTCCCGATTCACGAGCGGCGCGAGCTGCCGGCGTATCCGCTCAAGCGTGCCGCGGGTAGCGGGGTCGGTCGTGGCGGTCTCCCGCCGCTCCACCTGCTGCAGCAGCCGCTGGAGATGCTGACCTGGGGTGACTGCGATATCACCGACATCATTCATGTGCTCTTGGAGCATCGTACCGTGCCGCTCTTGGATCCATACCATCTTGCAATACGTGAGACGCAAGGTCTCGTGGCTGGGCGCGTGCAGGAAGGCCTCTTCGGCGAGCAGGAACAGCTCCTGCGCGTGCGCGATCTCGCGGAAGTACTGTTCGCTGAGCGCTTGCAGGCGTTCGAGGAGCTGTGCGTTGCAGAGCTGCCGTAACGGGACACCATTGATCGTCTCCCGTCCGATGACGTCAAAAAGACGCGATAGCATCGCTGACGTCTCTTGCTGGTGACCGACAAGGGCGTCGCGGATGCGACGCTCGCGCGCGTTGATCGTCGAGAGGCGGGCGAGATCGTTTCCGTAGCCGTTCGTGAGGTCGGGAATGTGTTTTCGCAAGATACCTTTGCCGTCCTTCTGCTCAAAGAGGATGCGCTCGTAGATGCCTGTGCGTTCCTCCCACAGTTTCCCGAACAGCTCCAAGGCCTGTTGCGCCTTTTGCGTGATCTGCGCGAATTGCTCGAGCGTGTACTGGAGCTCGGTCGCTTGGGACATCGGTTGTTTCTTGACGGCGCGGTTTTTAAATCAACCGATGGGGCCTGTTCCCTCCTCAGCACAACCGTTCACTCGCCCAACCACGCGAGCTCGACGATGAACGCGTCGCTTGTCGGGTATTCCGTCATGACCGCGCATCGCGCGGCGGGGAACCGCTTCTTGATGGCACGCGTCATCGTGCGCAACGCGTCCGCGTTGAGGATGACGCGCAGTCGCGCGCGGTCGACAGCGCCCGCATCCGCGGGCATGCCCTTCTTGCGCAGCCACGCGTGGATCTCGCCAAGCGCAGCGAGCTCGCGCTCGCGCTCCTGCGCCGTCGCGTCCGCGAGCGCTTTCGCGTACCTCGCGTGCGGCGGGTAGGAGAGGTAGATCGCGCCGCGCGTGAGCAAGCCCTCCTCATCGACGATGTCGAACGGTCGCGCGGTGTTCGCGGCGCGACGGATGAGCCGGTTCCCCATCTGGATGCGATCCTTGAGGTGCACGGTACAGAAGTGCGCGGGGATCCCAAGCTCGCGAGCGACCCCCAAGA
>CAYNGK010000004.1:0-4139 GCA_964396935.1 uncultured Methanosarcinales archaeon
ATCCGACGGTCATCGCCCCCGAAAGGGCTCGCCGGGTGTTCACGTCGTCATCGCGCGCCGATGGTGAGAGGGGAAGTCCGGCTCTTAAATATGCCTACCCGAACATATTGAGATAACCGTCGCCTTCGATCTCCTCTTCGCGCTTGACTTTCGCGACCGCGAGGACGAAGTCCTGCTCCGTCACCGTGCTGCGATCCTCGCGGATGGCGAAGTACCCTGCTTCCGTGCACACAGCGCGCACCTCGGCGCCGCTGTACCCCTTCATCAGGTTGAGCAAGCGATCGATACCGATGCCCTTCTTCATGGGCATCTTCGCCGTGTGGATCTTGAAGATCTCGCGCAAGCCGTCGATGTCCGGCGCGGGCACCTCGATGAGGCGGTCGAGCCGACCAGGTCGCGTGATCGCGGGATCGAGGATGTCCTTGCGGTTGGTCGCGCCGATGATCTTCACGTTCCCGAGGTTCTGGAACCCGTCGATCTCGGCGAGCAGCTGCATGAAGGTGCGCTGCACCTCCCGCTCGCCGCTCGTGCCAAGCTCGATGCGCTTGGCGGCGAGCGAGTCTATCTCGTCGATGAAGACGATCGCTGGCGCGCGCTCGCGCGCGAGGTCGAAGATGTCCTTGACGAGTTTCGCGCCCTCGCCGATGAACTTCTGCACGAGCTCGGAGCCGACCACTTCGATGAACGTGGAGTTCGTGCTCTTCGCGACCGCCTTCGCGAGCAAGGTCTTGCCCGTCCCCGGTGGACCATAGAGGAGGATGCCCTTGGGGGGCGTGATGCCGATCTTCTGGAACAGTTCCGGCTTTCTCAGCGGCAGCTCCACGACCTCTTGGATCTCACGCACCTGGCGCGCGAGCCCGCCGACCTGCTCCCACGTCACTTCGGGCTTATCGATGATCACGAACTGCTCCACGTTGTGCTTCGTGCCTTCCTGGATGCCGTCGATGACCGTGAGGTTCTTCTGCTCCACGATGATGCTCGAGCCGGGCTTGAGCGCTTTCGCGTCCGAGCTGACATCCACGAGGAACTTGTTCCCGTTCGGGACGCGGATGATCGCGAGCTGATGACCGTCGCGCATGATGAGCTCGAGCAGCTCAGCGACAAGCAGCGCCGGTGAGCGGAAGCGGTCGAGTTCCTGGCGCAACTGGCCGATCGACTGGCGCAGGAGGTTGTTCTCCTCCTCAAGGGCCGAGAGGTGCGTGTTGAGGTCTGGCGCCGGCGCAGCGGCAGGTGCGGGAGTCTCTTTCGCGGACGCGCGGGCGCGTTTGGTCTCGGTCGGTGCCATCGTTCCAGTGCTGCGAAGCCACAAGGGTTTTATAAAATCTCGCGTCGATAGGCGCGTTCTACGAACTTCTCCGTACCCGCGACCTCACAGAAGCTGTTTGAGCGGTGTAGTGTGCCGATAGAACCCTACCTGATCCTCTCGCGTGAACGCGAGGAATGCCTCTTGTCCGAGTCGACGACCCTCTCGAGTAGGATAGTGCACCACACCGCACCCGAGCTTCCAGTCATCGTCGAAACGGACCGTCGTGGCGTGTTCATCTGTTCGCACACGACGGATATCGACCGCATGCAACAAACGCGGTTGCCACGTATAGAGCGCGCCCTTGTTGGAAGGGTCTTTGTGACGGAAGTACAGGAACGCTGTGCCATCCTCCTGCACTGCGACGCCTACCGGGGTGAGTGCCGGATCGACACCATCGATCACGAGACCCGCATCCGGGTACTGGTACTGGTCGAGTAACGAGGAGAGGTCGAACCGGAGGATCTCCGGTTTCCGACGACCGGAGAGGATACGGTTGAACAGGGACTGCTTCGCGGTGTTCAGTGGTTCTCTGTACTCATCTGAGCAGACATACAACGCCATAGAAACGGGGTTCTCGTTCACCTACAAAAACCCCACCGCAACCTTTAAATACGCCTTTTCTGGTGTATCTCCTCGATAATCAATACACGATGCAGGTGGTGCGCAAATGCTGAATATGAAACGGATCTCGGAGACCTGGGAGATGAAGGTCTTCACGGACAACGGCGACTACTTCGGCGATGTCGATGAGGCGATCTTCCAAGGCAACAAGGTCGGCGGGTGGCGGGTGCGCGCGACGCGCAACAGCTTCCTCAACAAGGTCTTGGGCTCCGCCAAGGGCGTGATCGTGCCGCACTCGCTCGTCAAGAGCATCGGTGACATCATGATCATCAACAAGGCAGCCGTCCCCAACTACGACCCGGACGACTCGGAGTAGTCGAGAAACGGCCTTCCTGCTTTTTCCTGCTTCTTTCTACGATACGCATGGTGAGCACGACGTATACACGCCGCCTTGACGCGGACCTGAGGCGCGAGTCCTGCGAGACGCGGACACGCGACGACGCAGGAATGCGAGCGCCGAAACGGAACGTGAGCGGAAGCGTCGCGGCGCGACCTCGGACTCAGTCCTTCATCCCGAAGCCGATCACGAGCTGCGCTACGCCGAGGATCACGTGCAGCCAATTATCCGCACCGTTGAGCGTGAGCAGGTCGATGACTGCAACCACGCCTGCGAAGCCGAGCACCGCGACGGCCGCGTACACGATCCCCGAGACGCGATTGAACCAGCGCGACGCCCCCGTACCGATCCAAGCGGCGCACACGATGCCGAACGCGCCGGTGAGCACGTGCACGACATTGTGCGCGGCATTCACATCGAACAGCCCCAAGAGGGGGTCGTTGACGAACCCGACGATGCCGACAAGCAAGAGCAGCGCACCGACGATGAGCGCGCTTGTCGTCTGGAACCCCTTCTGCATCATCCTCACCCCGCCGTAACCGCGATGCGGACCGGCAACAGCCGTCCTAAGAGGGTTGCGTATTTAATCGCTTTGCCTCTAGCACCAATCGCCCAGGCCCTTTTGCGTGTTCGCTTGCGATTTCAGGAGGTTCGCGAGCTGGCGAGATACCCGCTCCTCTGAGAACTCGTGCCGTTCGACGAGGATCTCGCGCACCTTGCCCTCGTCCACTTTGCCAAACGAGATCCTGCCCGGGTCCACGACCGGCATCGTCTCGAACACGTGCAGGACCTCGCGCCACGGGACCGCGCATTTCGATGCCCAGTCAATCGCCGTGAACAAGCCATCAAGGTTCTCGCCGTGCTCCTGCACGAGTTTGAGCCCCTTCTTGGGGCCGATGCCCTTGATGCCGCCGATGTTGTAGTCCGTGCCGATCAGGAGCGCGAGGGCGCACAGCTGCCGGTGCGAAAGCCCCAGCTGCGAGAGGACGTTGCGGTGCTCGATGAGTTCGGGCTCGATCTGCGTCCACGCTTGTCGGCCGGGCAATTTCCGCTTGCCTGACACCGCGAGATTGCGAATGATGCGCGGCGCCTCGTACAGGAGCGCATCCGCGTCCTGCGAGACGATCGCCCACGCGTGCCCTTGCTTGACGAGCGCGGTCGCTTGCGCCTCCCCTTCCGACGGGGCTTGGACCCACGGCACGCCGAGCGCATCCAGAAGCTCTTTCGCTTGCGTGACCATCTCCTTCGTGAGGCGTGCGGTGCGCGCGGCCTGCTTGCGCATCTCGTCCGTGTCCCCGTCCGCTTTCGCCTCCTCGTACTTCGCGGCCGCCTGCTCCTTGAGCGCACGGCGGCGCTCGATCTCAGCTCGCTTGAGCGCCGGCACCTCGCCGTCGAACACGAACACGAGCTTGATCCCGAGGCCCAGAAGGTGTGTGGTGCGCGTGAAGAGACCGGTGAGATGGCTCGTCACGTTCCCGTGGCTGTCGGACAGCGGCGCACCGTCGGGGCCGCGGATTGTCGTGAGGAACTGGTACAGGATATTGTACCCGTCGACCGCGAGCGTCTTTCCCGCGAGATCCTTGAGCTGGATCGCTTCGGTCGGCAGGAGCTCCGTGATCGCGATGCCCATATCGGTCCGGCTTTCCGAGAACGGTTAAAATGCCTTGCGTTTCGGGGGTTTTCAGAGCGAGAGCAGTAGCATCGCCACGCACAGGAGCGCACGGATGCTCGAGAACGCTACACGTACGCCGTTCGCACGCAGCAACCGGTCAATCGCGTCCTGGCCTGTCGCGCACATCTGGCGATGGCACGGGACGCACCACACCCAAGTCACCGACCATACGCCGATCAGGAGCAAGACACCGACAATCGGCA
>CAYNGK010000004.1:4149-34114 GCA_964396935.1 uncultured Methanosarcinales archaeon
CAACGGTACGGGCGGTGGTCGCCACACGAGCAGTGCGAGACCGGTAAGCAGCTCAACGATGAGGATCGCCACTGCAGGTCCCATCACGCGGCGCGTGTGCTCGCGCTCGAACCCCTTGATGCGGGCACTGCGCGCCATCGGATAATGGATGAGCTGCACGAACCAGAGTATGCCGCAGAAGGACCAGGTGATCGCCGCGTGCAGGATCAGCAGGAGTTCAGTCCACATATTTTTCAGATCCTCGCGTGATGCACGTTCGGGGTCTCGTCGAACAGCTCCATAAGCTTCTTCGACAGGTCGTCTTCGGAGAGCACAAGCAGCGGCATACCGCGTCCGCGCGCGACAAGCAGCTGCGCGAGCACCGCTTTCTCGGTCAGGCGTTTCGCGCACGCGTACACGTACGTGCGGATCGGACCGTGCGGGCCCGGTCCTGTGTGCACGCACGTCGCTTCCGACTCCGCCTTGAGCACCGCGAGCTCCGTCACCGCGCCGCTGCCGAAACGCGCCTTGACGCGCTCCGCGAACGCATCGACGGTCGGCGCGAGCGTCGCTTGCTGCGCAGCAGGCGTTGGAGCGGATGATGCCGCGCTCTTACGTGGCCGTTTCACGCTCGCTCGCTTGCGTACGGCCTTCTTGGGCGGTTCCGCCTCGGTCGGAGCGACAGCGGTCACGACGGGTGCGGCTGGAGCTGATGGCTGGGCGCGCGTGCGCGCCTCTTCCTCTGGCACGAGATGGTGGCGCCAGAACGCCACGTCAGTTCCGTTGAGCGCAACTGTGAAGCGGCGAGAGAAGTCCGGGATGTTCCCAAGCGACACGCGCGTCAACGGCTCGAGACTGTCCTCCCGCAGGATCCCCTGCTCCTTGAGCAGGTCGTAGGTTCGGCGATCCTTCTCCCCCAAAAACTGGGCGATCAGGTCTAGTGTCTGGGGCTTGGCGGGGTCGTAGTAGAACGGCGAGCCGCCGCGCTTGGTCTTGCTGATTGCGACCATGCCATTCGCGACCATCTCGCTCAGGATCGCGCCGATGAGCATCGAATCCCCTTCATGCAGCTCGCGCCGCACGTCGACCGGCTGCACCGGCCCGAGCTTCTCGATCACCGCGAGCACCTTCTCACGCGGGATGGGTTGGAACACCATTGAGCAGCGCACCAGGACGGGGCATTCTTAAAGCTACTCCTGGAGTTGACGCGCAGGCGAACCGCGACCAAAAAACCGCACAGCATTTGGTCACCACGCTTAAAATCGGTGCGTGAACCGTGAGACGATGGCCATACGGAAGACCGCACTCGCGTTCGCCGCAACGATCATCACCGCGCTTGGCGCCGCACCCGTCCAGAGCCAGATGGATTCTTCCATATGGCGCGCCTACGAGCAGAAGATCAAACCCGCCGTCTTCTGCATCCGAAAGACTGCGCTCTATGAGGTGCCGTTCTACAGCCCCATCGACGGGGAACTGACCACCGGGTTCATAGAGAAGAGATCCCACGGTTCCGGCGTGAACTTCGAGTCCATCGAGCGTGATGGCCGTAGGGAGTACCGCATCCTCACGAACAATCACGTCGTGGAAGCGCCGCGGAACTCGAACGGTGGTCGACTGGTACGCGTCACGTATGCGCTCGTCGAGAACAGCGATGACCAGGATCCCAAGGACGACATCATCGCCCAACGGGACATCCGCAATCCTGACCAGGATCAGGCGATCCTCGTGACCGTCGGAGCACCTGAGTTGCCGGTCGCCGACATCGCGAGATTGGGGAGTGCGGCATTACAGCAGGGAGACCAGCTTCTCACCACCGGATTCCCGAGTGCCGTATCCAAGACGAGCGTCGACGGTACCGTGAGCGCGACCGAGTATGACGACCCGGGGGTCCTCCCATTCCCTGGCAAGGTGTACGCTGCGAACATCCCGATCGATGCTGGACAGAGCGGTTCGCCGGTGCTTCGTCCGATCAAGACGCAAAAAGGCGACACAGAATTCGAGCTCATCGGCCTCATCTACGCGAAGAACCCGTCGAGCGACCAGGTCCGTCTCATCACGCCGATCGGAGAGCAAAGCCAGACGTTCTCGACGAGCAAGGACATCCCAAGCAAGCGACCGTCACTCGAGAGAGCGGTCGATGAAGAGACCTTGCAGCTCCTGAGCGAGGATCGCGCAGGCATCACATCGTTCTACAATATCAACGAATACAAGGCAGTGGTCAGGCCGACAAGCGACCCGTGCGAGTACCTGATACGCCACTTCCGCGAGCTTGGCGACGTGATCCTGCAAAATGAGATGCTCGATTTCCGCATCCAACTCCGACCGGCCGGCGGCATCTCAGTCACAGGGATCGTCAGCACGAAGGACGGGGTGGTCGATGCGCGCGAGGTCCCTGCGGATATGCAGCAGCTGATCGACAAGTACGCGAACGCGGTCGTGAACCACTTCCAGGTCCAGCTGGATTTGGCGAAGAACGTCAGCATCACGGCATCGACGCCCGAACAGACGCGATTCACGGACTACGTGCGGTCGGTCGTGAAGGACCAGGCAGATGCGCTAACGATGGACGCGTGGGGAATCTATTCGCAGCTGTACGAAGAAGGCGTGATCTCGAAGCAATTCTGGTGATCACGGCCGCGTCCAGGACAGCTCGAGGTACGTCACGTCCTCTTCGTCATCCACGATGGCGACGAGCAGGCGTTTCTTCGTGCTGTGCGCGACGCGATTCTTCGCCGCGAGATCGAACCACGTGTGCGAGCCGCTCTCGCGCACCGGATACACGATCCACTTCGCGTGGGCCTCACCAGGGACGACTCCGCGATCATAGACGCGGAAATCCGCGCCGTATTTCAGCGCGGTCTTGACCGTGTAGCCACGGCCACGCAGGTCGCCGAATACCGCGAGCTTCGTGCGGAACGTCGCTTCCGCTCGTGCGCCGACGCGCAAGAGCCGCTCACGCGGGATGGTCTTGCCGCGCGCGTCGGCGATGCGGATCTTGCCGCGTTCCTCGAGGTACGCGGCCTCATACAGGTTGAGCTGGACGCGGCCGCCCGCGAGTGTCTTGCCGAATCGGTTGCGCGCGTACAGGTCGCGTGCGGCATCGGTCGGCTCGAGGATCACCTGCTCGCCGCTGAGCGTTCCCGCGACCGGGGATTGCCTGCTTGATTGCTCCGATACCATTATGATCCAGGGTCGACGGTGGGGCTTAAAAACCCCTCGGTCGAAGTCGCATCAGCCGCATAGGCGCAACTGGCGATCAACGACAGGCGCATAGCGACGACCACATCCATGAGTCGTCCGGACCGTATCCGTTGAAACGTTTTTAAACACTCGACGGCCCCGAACACGTGATGGCGGCGGAGATCACTATTCTAGGCACGGGCAGCATGGTCCCGACGAAGGACCGCAACGTCTCCGGCCTCTACCTGGAATTCAACGGGGAAGGGATGCTGTTCGATTGCGGCGAGGGGACGCAGCGGCAGATGGGGCTGGTCGGCATCTCACGCGCGAAGGTGCGGCGCATCTTCATCACGCACTGGCACGGCGACCACGTCGCAGGACTCATCGGCCTGATCCAGACGATCGGGAACTCGAACTACACCGAGACGCTCCACATCTACGGCCCGAACGACACCAAGGAGAAGATGTTCCACCTGCTCAACGCCACCATCTTCGAGAACAAGGTGGACCTCAAGGTGCACGAGCTCAAGCCGGATCGCGAGGAGCAGCTGCTGTTTCTGGATACGGAGGACTACGAGGTGTGGTGCACACCCGCCGACCACGGCGTGCCGTGCCTCGCGTACTCGTGGCGCGAGAAGGACCGCGTGCGTGTCGATATGGCTGCGTGCGCTCGCCTCGGACTGAAGGAGGGTCCGCTCATCGGCAAGCTCAGCCGCGGTGAAGCGGTCGAGGTCGCAGGCAAACGCATCCTCCCCAAAGAGGTCACGTACAAGGTCACGGGCAAGAAATTCACGCTCATCCCTGACACCGCACCACACCAGAACCTCGTGCGCATCGCCGAGCACACGGACTTGCTCGTGTGCGAGAGCACGTACGGCTCATCGGAGGAGGAGAAGGCGCACGAGCACCGCCATATGACCGCGCAGTGGGCTGCGCAGGTCGCATCGCGAGCCGACGTGAAACGGCTCATCCTCACGCACTTCTCCCAGCGCTACGCGGTCGTCACGCCGCTGCTTGAGGAGGCGCGCACGATCTTCCCGAACACGGATGCCGCGTTCGATCTCATGCAGGTGACGCTATGACCGCCGACATGATCACTCGTCGTGCGCACGCGCCTGGTGGATGCCCGCTTCCTTGAGCACTTTCTTCGCACGGCGCGCGTGATGCTTGGCGGTCTTCGCACGGCTGTGCTTCACCGGCCGCTTCACGCGGCCGCCCGCGTGCCGGATCCCGACCTCAGTGAGGACTTCGGTCGCGGTCTTTGAGATCGTCTGCTCGTTCTCACGCATCTCATGGAGGATGGCGAGGATCTCCGCGACGCCCTTCTCCGCCTTGATGTTCGTCTGGTAATCCAGTTCGGCGCGCAGCTCGCTCTTCTTCGATTGGAGATTCTGCGCGACGAGGATGAACGTGGAGAGGAAGATCGCCTCAAGCGACACGACCATCGTGAGGAAGCTGAACGGGTACGGATCGAAATTCGAGATGCCGAACAGGGAATTCCCTATGTTCACATGTATCCAGAACCAGAACAATGCGATGTGGAAGTAGATGAACCAGACATTACCGGCGACATCGGCGATGAACTCCGCCACCCGGACACTCGCGGTCTCGATGCGGTCGAATTCGGTGTTGAGGTTCTTGGAGACGAAATGCACGATCTCGGTCGTCCGGTACCACGTCTGCTCCGTGCTGTGAAACGGGCAATCGGAGCAGGGCGGGAACTGCTCCCCTTGCTTGAACGCGACGATGCTCTCGCACTCGCTGCACTCGTAGATCGCGCTCGCGGGCACGACCACGCCAGGAGCGTACTCGGTCTGGAGCATCCTGATGATGTTCACGCGCTTGCGTTTCGCGTGCTCGGAGCCGGATTGCGTCATCAGGTGGGCCGCAGGAAATTCCTTTTAAAAAGGTTCCGTCGAGATTATGCGGGAATGGTCTTTCAGGGAGAGGACCAGTACGCTTTTATACGTTCGGACACGACGCGCGAGTGATGCCAAGCGAGGAACCGGACAGCCAATGGACGGGCCGTATCGAATCGCTCGCGCCCGACGGCACCGGCATCGGAACAGTCGAAGAGCGCGCAGCGGACGGCCAACGGCTGCGCCGCCCGATCTTCATCCCCTACACCGCCCCCGATGACAGGGTCGAAGCGTTGATCCGCGAGCGCAAGGGCAAGTACCTTTTTGGCGAGCTCTCGCGCATCATCGATCCTTCTGCGCACCGCATCGCACCCACCTGTCCCCACTACCAAGTCTGTGGCGGGTGCGATTGGCAGCATCTCTCGTACGACGAGCAATTGCGCCAAAAGGCGCGCATCATCGCGCATCGCATCGCGAAAGCGGGCGTGCAGCTGCCAAGCGAGGTCACGGTGCTGCCGTCCAAAGAGCGCCATCGCTACCGGCAGCGCGCGCGGATCGCGGTCAGGTTCGCAAACGGAGGGTGCGTCGCCGGGTTCCGCAAGCGGCGTTCCCGGGAGATCGTTCCCGTCGGCACATGCGTGATCGTCGATCAAGCGATCACCGATCTCATTATTGCGCTCAACAAGAGCGCCGATGCCCCATCGGCGCTGGAAGGGAAGGAGATCGAGATCCTCGCGGTGGTCGGGGAGAAGGGCAAGCTCGGCATCCTCGCCCGTATCGACGGGTTCTCGCCGCAGGAGCATCCGGAGATCCGTGCGTGGCTCGAACGCATGTACGCGCGGGACCGCAAGCTCATCGGCAACGCGCTCATCGCCGACGGCCGTTCGGTGCGGGCGCTTGGGCAGGTGCAAGAGCATTTCACGTACAGCGCCGACGGCATCACATACGGTTTCTCCCCGGAGATGTTCATCCAATCGAACATCGCGACCGACGAGCTCCTGATCGACCGCGCGATGGCGATGCTCATCAACGGCCGCGACGCGAAAGCGATGACGGTCATCGACCTGTACGCGGGGATAGGGAACCTCTCCTTGCCGGCGGCCCGCCGCTGCGCGCGCGTCATCGCCGTCGAAGGCAATGAGACGAGCGTGCACGCCGCGAACGCGAACGCGCTGCGCAACGCGTTCACGAACGTCACGGTGCTGCACCGGTCGATCGAGCGCTACCTCAAGGAGCACGAGCGCTGGAAGGGGCAGGATCCGCAGTACCCCATCCCCGACGCGGTGCTGCTCGATCCGCCGCGCACCGGCCTGAGCGATCCTGTCCGTGCGGCGCTCCTGACGATGCTGCCGGAACGCATCATCTACGTCTCGTGCGATCCGACCACGCTCGCGCGTGATCTGCAGGAGCTCACGGTCGCGTATGGGCTCAATGGCATCGTCGGCATCGACATGTTCCCTGACACGAGCGATGTGGAGACGGTCTGCGTGCTCGATCGCAAGGGTTAACCAGGCCCGCGCGTCACGCGGTCTTGATCGCGATGAGCTTGAAGGTCCTGGAACGGTCGCTCAGGAGCGGATCGAGCAGCCTCACCGCACGGCCGGGGTGCACGGTGTACTTGGTCAACGAGAGGACGACGCACCGCTCTTGGCGCAGCGTGCGCAGGATGCGCTCATGATCCAGGCCGGTGCGGCCATGGTACTCGGCGAGCGCGATATCGATCTCCGGCTTCCCCTCGCTCTTGCGCCGGAGATACTGCTCGCGGATGAACCGGATAGCATAGCGCGGATTGCGCACCGCCTTGTAGGCGTTGATGTACTGCGCGCTTGCCCAGATCGCGAACCTGGAAGAGCGATCCAGGCCGCCCTTCCCAAACCACATCGGCTCACCGACGATATAGATGATGCCACCAGGCCGCAAGAGCTTGGTCGCGAGACGCACCGACTTCACGTAATCCACGACGTGATGGAGCATGGAGGAGAAGCAGATGACGTCGTACTGCCGTCTCCCCCGCGCGAGCCGCTCCAGCAGCTCGTTCACGTCCTGGGTATGCGATACGGTGTTGCGTTGGAGCCTGGAGATCCGCGCCAAGGTGACCCGCACCATCTCGGGTGAGATGTCGTTCACATCCACACGGCATCCGGCCTTGATGAACTCCCGCGCGAGATGCCCGGTGCCGCAACCGGCGTCGAGCACGAGCGGTGTGCGCGGGAACAGGCCACGGATGTACGCCGCATCGAGCGCGTAATGCGTGAAGATCTGCCGGTTGTGGTACGGCGGATAGTTGTCGTAGTTGTGCGCGCCGTGGTCGTGGAGCTTGCGATTCTCCTCCTCGACCTTGCGCTCCACAGCCCGGGTGATCTTCCCTCGCATGACTCAAGCGAGCGCGGGCGGGAATATTAAAGCGTTCCGCCATCGACGGCCGATCACGGCCGCCGACGGGCACCTTTGGCGCCCTTGGCTTCCCTGCGCTGCTGTGCGGCGACACGGTTCTCCATCGCGGTCTCGTACTCCACACCGTGCGATGGCCTGATCGCGACGAATCGGCGATACAGTCGGCCCTTGATGGGGACTTCGACAAGACGCTGCTCGGCGACGACGCCGATGAATGCGATCACCACGATGAAACGCAGCGCAGCGCTCAGGAAGAACACGTTGAGATACGCCTGTGCGGTCTTCGCGTACGCTCCAAGGACGAGGCCGCCCAGGATCGCGCCGACGAATGAGGCGAGCTGGATCAGGAGCGTGTACTCCGCGACGCGACGCGTGCGTGTCGAGCGGTCGGTCGCATCGAACAGGTAGGTGCTGACGCTCAGTCCGAACGCCGCCCAGGACGCGCCGCTGAGCACCTCAGCGAACGCGAGCACCCGCAAGTCGGTTGTCGTCGCCCATAGCAGGGGGACGAGCGGTATGGTGAGGCCAGCAGTGAGCAGCACGACCCGAGCACCGAGCCGGTCGACGAATTTTCCCCAGATGAACATGGTGAGGAAGCTCGTGATCGCGCTGATGCAAGCGAACAGCGTGAACCGGCCGTAGCTCCACCCGAGCACCGAGAGCTGGTACATGGGGAAGAATGGGCTCGCGAGGTACACCGCGACATAGAAGAGGGTGACAAAGAGCGTGAAGCGGCCAAATGGTGTCCGTTCCGCATGCAGCAGCAGCTCGTGTGGCGCTGGCGATCCGGATGATGGTACCGCTTCCGGCGGCTTGCCCATACGCAGGAACAGCAGCGAGCCAGACAGGCGGAAGCCGAACGCGAGCAGGAACAGTATGGCGAACCCGAGAAGCGGATTCGTCGGCTTGAGCCAATTGAGGATCATTCCTGCGGCGACGGTCGCGACGAATGCGCAGATACCTGTCGCCGTGTTGCGTATGCCAAAGAACCAGCCGCGCTCCCGTTCCGGTACGATGTCGGCGGTGAAGCTGTTCCATACCGGTCCGATGAGGAATCCGCTCGTGGCGTTGATGGTGACGATCGCGAGCAGCCACCACTGTGGGTGCGGCAGGGAATGGATGAACAGCAGCGGCAGCCAGGTGAGCGCCTGGATGAACGAGAACGCGAACATGTGCTGCCGTCGCGTATCGAACAGGTCGCGCACGCGCTGCACCCATAATTGCGCGAACGCGCCGACGAAGCTCGGGAGGGTCGTCAGCAGCGCGATGAGCGTGCTCGACGCGCCAAGGAGCAATGCGAACGGCACGATGAAGCTTGCGGTCAGGCCGACGCTGAGGGCATTGAAGGACCCTTCTGCGATATTGAGGCGCTGGTTGCGTTCGCTCTCCTCGGCAGTCCATGGTTCTGCCGGTTTCTTCGACGGCTGTGGAGCGGTGCGGTCGAGGGGCGTCCGCGTCAACGGTGCGGGTGCCGGTCTCCTCGCCGCGGTGGTGCGCTGGCGGTCTGCCATCGTCATCGGTCCTCCTGCAGGGCGACGCTGCCGCCGCCTGCGTTGCGGACGATGCCATCCTCGATGAGCGACGCGATGGCGTCCTTGCATGCCGTGCGTTGTGTGGCGTCAGGCGCATGACCGAGCACGAGGCGCGCGATCCGCGCCGTTCGCTGCGGATGCGAAAGCAGGAGCGCGAGGACGCGTCCTCGCCACCAGCGGTTGCTGCCTAGAAACGGTGCCGCAGCACGCGAAGTTCGCGTGCGGCGCTCGTCGGGGCGCGCGCCGCGGCTCTTGCACGAGGCGCGCAACGGGCACGCATCGCATACCGGTGCGCGCGCGACGCACACGGTCGAGCCCAGGTCCATCAGCGCGCTGTGCCAATCATGCGGCCGACGGCTTGCGCGGATGAGGTCGAGCGCGAGCGCGTCGATGGCGGCCGGTGATGGTCGGGTGTCCGGACGCCATGCGAGCCGTGTCAGGACGCGGCGCACATTCACATCGACCGAGAGATCGGTCTCATCGTACGCGAAGATGCGGATCGCACCGGCCGTGTACGGCCCGATGCCCGGCAACGCCAGGAGCTCGTCACGGCCAGTAGGGAAGCGACCATCTGCCGCGGCGATGCGTTGCGCGAGCTCATGGAGGCGGATCGCTCTGCTGTTGTAGCCGAGACCTTGCCACGCGCGCAGCACTGCTGAGCGCGGCGCGTCCGCGAGATCGCGTACGGTCGGGAAGCTGGCGAGGAACGCCTCGTACTTGGGGATGACGCGCGGCACTTGCGTCTGCTGAAGCATCAGCTCGCTCACGAGCACGTGGTACGGCTCGCGATCCCTGCGCCACGGGAGATCATGCCTGCCGTGCGTGCGGTACCAGGCAAGGAGATCAGCCACGATCCGTGCGCGCGGCGTGCGCGCGGGGTTTTGGAGGATAGCTGCTTGCGGCATGGCACGGACCCACCCGAGTCCGGTTAATAAATCCGCGGGAGCGACACAAATAAGACCATATAGAAATTAACAATACAGAAAAGAAAAATTCCCCACCTATGAAAACGTCCCTGAAGCGCATATACCCACACCACAGCTCCCGTCGAGACATTTCAGAAGGCATAAATACGAGTGTCCCGGACCAGGACATCAGTTTTGGGGGTAGGAAGGACGGTGGACGACACCAAGGCAATGCGGGAGCTTCTGGGCAAGCTCGTAGCCCAGATCGAGAAGGCGGCGCCTTATGCGGACGCGCTCTACAGCGAGAACCGCACCACCACACTCATCAAGGACCGCAGCGGTGTCGAGACCAGAAGCGATGGCGACGCCGGCGTGAAACTGCGCGCGTTCGATGGCCAGGCGTTCCACGAGCGCTGCGTCCAAGGCTGGCAGCCCACGGTGCTTGCGCAAGAGACGCAGGCGCTCGTCACACACCTCAAGGAGCGCAAGTTCCAGGGGAAGACCTTTTCGATCAAGCATCCGAAAGAGCAGAACACGCGCGAATACCTCACCGCGCCAAAACGGGATCCGAACGCGGTGCCGTTCACTGAGAAAGCGTCACGCCTCGCAGCGATCCAAGAGGCGGTTCTCGCGCGCAGCGACGCGTTCATCAACTGCCAGGTCACGTACCGCGAAGAGGAGGAGCAGCGCATCTATGTCGGCGGCGCTCGACGCAGCGCCAGCCGATGGACCGGCTGTACGCTCGGCATCACCGTGTTCGTGCGCGGCGTGAACGGCGAGATCCGTCACGACCACCTCACACGGTTCGCTGACGGCGCAGAAGTGCTCGACGTCCCCGAAGCCGCCCTGCACGCGTTCCTCGAGCGCACACGCAAGCTCGTCAACACCCACCGCATGACTCCCGGCAAGTACACGGTCGTGCTCTCGCCCAACGTCGCGGGCCTGCTCGCGCACGAGTCGTTCGGGCACGGGATGGAGAGCGACACGATGCTCCACGGGCGCGCCCGTGCCGCGGAGTGGATCGGCAAGCGCATCGCGAACGCGAAGGTCAGCATCTGCGAGGACCCTTCCATCCCAGGCACGCACGGGTTCCTCTTCTTCGACGATGAGGGCATGACCCCCAAGCGCACTTTCCTCGTCGAGCGCGGCATCGTCACGCAACCGATCACGGAAAGCTACAGCGCAGCGAAAAAAGGGTTCTCACGCACCGCGAACGGCAGGGCGGAATCATTCGACCGCCGCGTGTACGCACGGATGACGAACACCTTCTTCCTCCAAGGGAAAGAGGATCCGGCGGCGATGGTACGCGGCGTCAAGGACGGATTCTATCTCCACTCCGCATCGAGCGGCATGGAGGATCCCAAGGGGTGGGGGGTCCAGATCGCCGGCATCCTCGCGGAACGCATCAAGAACGGCAAGCGCACAGGGGAGTATTATGCGGAGATCAGCATGGGCGGTTTCCTCCCCGACATCCTCAAGAGCATCGTATCGGTCGGCAAGGACTTTGAGATCCAGCAGGACGCCGGTTTCTGCGGCAAGGGCCATAAGGAATGGGTGCGGGTCTCCTCAGGCGGCCCGACGCTCCTCATCACGGGGGTGCATCTCTCGTGAAATCGAAACCAAAAAAGAGGACGGTGAGCAAGCCGAAAGCGGCGAAAAAGAAAACGCACGTGCCCAAGCGAGCCGTGAAGAAGCCTGTGAATGCCGCGAAGAGCGCGGCACGCAAACCGGTAGCCCGGTTTAAGATGAAGGGCAAGAAGACCGCACGACCGTTAAAGAAAGGAACGTCGCGAAAGACGCCTGCGAAGAAGCAGGCCAAGGCGGCGAAACGCCCCAATCGCGCACGCGAGCGCGAGAAGGCGCGCGAAGCGCTCGTGCAACGGCTCGCGACCGGATCGGCAAGCGAGGAGGCGGAACGCAAACCACTCCCGAAATACCCGATCCTCCCTTGGGCAGACAGCGAGGGCGTGCACGCGCTCTTGCCGCACCTGCGCGAGGCCGTGCGCAAGCGCACGATCAGCGATTGGCGCATCAACTTCGCGCACACGCGCAGCGCGAACCTCTATCTCGGCACCGACCTCTCGCTCGAGGACGACCAGCGATCGATCCGCGAGGACATCCTGTTGACCGTCTATCGGCGGTTCGACGACGGCACGATGGGAGAGGCGCAGGTGCCGATCTCCACGACCGACGCGGACACGATCCGTCGCGAGATCGCTCGCGCTGCAGACCTCGCGGGCGTGACGCGCAAGACCGCATACGACCTCCCGGAGCCCGTGGAGGGCATCCATTTCCCCAATGGTCACGATCACAACGTGCTTGAGGCGTTCCAGAGCGGGGACGGCGGCCGTATCCCGCGCCGCGTGCTCGATGAGCTGCGCGCGCAGCTCGCGCCGATCCGCGACGTGCGGCTCGCGAACGCCGAAGTGCTCACGAGCGCGAGCGCGGTGCGTATCATCAACAGCCGCGGCGTCGACGTGAGCTTCTACCGCACCGCGCTGCTGCTGGATCTCACGTTCCTCGCGAAGAGCAAGACGGACGAGCAGGAGTTCCATTGGATGGTGGATGTGGCGAGCCCCGACCAGTTCGACCTGCGCTCGACCGTTCCTCGCGAGGCGCAACGGGCACGTGATGCGCTCGCTGCTGTGCCGTGCACCGGGTTCACGGGCGGCGTGCTGCTTGCAGGCGAGGCATTGCGCGACTACATCACGCCATCGAACGCCGCCAATCCGGTGGTGATGCACGCGTACGCTCGGCTCAAGACGATGGGGCTCTCGCGCCTCACACCGGGTTCGCGCATCGGCGAGTTCAAAGGAGACCCATTCACGCTCTCCTCCAACCCGCACATCCCGCTGGGTGCGCTCTCCATCCCAGTGGATGAGGAGGGCACGCCGCTGCGTCCGCTCGACATCGTGCGGCTCGGGACCTTCCAGCAATGGATCGCTGGCCCCCGCTACGCCCGTGAGCTTGGCGTGCCGGTGACCGGCAATGTCGCGAACGTGCAGGTCGCAGCCGGCGCGACACGCGAGGATTACCTGCGCGGGAACCGGTACCTGGAGATCGTGTCGTTCAGCTGGTTCAACCCGGACGTCGTGAGCGGTGACTACAGCGCGGAGATCCGCCTCGGGTACCTCTGGGAGAACGGGCGCGCCACACCGTTCCGCGGCGGGCATCTGGTCGGGAACGTGTTCGCTGACCTGTGCGACGCGCGATTGTCACGCGAAGTCATGCAGGCGGGCAGGTACTACGGTCCACGAGCCATCCTCTTGCGCAACGGGAACGTGACCAGGAGCGGATGAGGAACTTATATAAACGGAACAGGAGGTACCACACCCATGCCCCGCGAACAGATGCGCATGCCGTCGAGCTCAGCCGGAGTCATCAGCTTCTACGACGAGGAACGCAGCAAGTTCCTCCTGCGGCCGTCACATGTGGTCATCCTCGCGCTGATCGTCGCCGCTGCCGTGATACTGCTCGAGTACACGACGCTGTTCCGGTGATGTCGGGATGATCCCAGGCATGAACCCGCGGCAGATGCAGCAGATGATGCGCCAGATGGGCGTCCAGCAAGTGGATGTCGAGGCGGTCCGCGTCATCATCGAATGCCCGGACAAGCGTATCGTGATCGACGAGCCGCAAGTGGCGCGCGTCACCATGATGGGCCAGCAGACGTGGCAGATCAGCGGCGCGGCCCGCGAAGAAGCGCTCTCATCCGCACCCGAGATCACGGAAGATGACGTCCAGACCGTTGTGGACGCGACTGGCGTTTCTGCGGATGACGCGCGCGCCGCCATCGAAGAGGCCGAAGGCGACCTCGCCGCGGCCATACTTGAATTACAAAAGCAATAAAAGGAATTCTAGATCACCGCCGCTATGGGTGTCGGTCTAGGAATTGAGGAGTATGAAGAACTCCGGCAGCAGATGGAACGGGCGAAAACGCTCGACCCGGATCGTCGGAAGGTGATTCAGGATCGGATACAAGAACTGGAGTTTCTGAAAGAGACGGAAACCGAATCACTGTCGGATACACTCCCCATAGTCATAGGATATCTGGCAATACTGATTGCCGTGTTTACGTTCGTTATAGAGCAACGAGACACCAAATTCATCATACTTATGGGGTTGGGAACTCTGGTGCTCATAGGTCTTTTAGTGAGTGCGCCGAAGTGGATTGAACACCGGCAAAAACCCTACAACGAGAAGATACGGAAGAATTACGAGATTCTCACAGGTAAAAGGCCTTAACGCCCAGAGCTCCCGAACCCGCCATCTGCGCGAGTGGTCGTCTCGAGTTCCGCCACCTCGATCACGTCGGTCGTGATGATGGGCTGCACCAGTAGCTGTGCGATGCGGTCCCCCTTAAGGATCTGATGCGGGGCGTTTGCGGTGTTCAGGAGCACGATCTTGAGCTCGCCGCGATACGTGTGGTCGAGCACGCCCGCCATCGTCTTGATGCCGTGCTTCGCAGCCATACCGGAACGGTCCCATACGAGCCCGACCGTGCCGGGCGGTATCGCGAGCGCGATGCCGGTCGGGACCATCACGCGCTCGCCTGGCGTGACCGTCAGGTCCACGAGCGCGTGGATATCGAGCCCGGCATCACCGGGTCGGCCGTACTTGGGCAGCTGCGCGTCGGGGTGCAGGCGCTGCACGCGCACGGTCATCGTGCCGTAACGGCCCAGGATGTTCTGTATCTCATCCATCATTGCGCTTCCCCCGTTTCCGCTCCACGTCCTGGATCGCCGCCTCGAAATCCTCCGGGTCCTTGAAATCCAGGTAGACGGAAGCGAACCTGATGTACGCGATCTTGTCGATACGCTTGAGCTCGCGCATCACGAGCTCACCCACACGCGTGCTCGCGATCTCTCCCGTCTTGGATTTCTTGAGCGCGTCCTCGACCGTGTCGCACGCGCGCTCGATCTGCTCGGAGCTCACCGGGCGTTTCTCGCACGCGCGCAGGATGCCTGCGCGTAGTTTCGCGCGCTCGTACTGCTGCCGGGCGCCGGAGCGCTTGACGACGAGCAGGTTCGTGGTCTCGACACGCTCATACGTGGTAAACCGGCGGCCGCACGAGCCGCACTCGCGGCGGCGACGCAGCGCGTCATCGGTCTGCCGACTCTCGAGCACGCGGGTCGCGTCACGGGAACAGGCCGGGCAGCGCATTCACTCCTCATCCTCGGGGAACTCGCCGAAGAACACGCACTCCACGATGACGCGGCCGTCCTTGGCGCGCGTGTGGAACGCGCGCATCTGCGCGGTCGGCATGAGGCGGTGGATGTTGTCGGCGATGAGGATCTTGCCGTCGCGCTCGATCTCGCCGCAGATGTGGATGATGCCTTGGCGCACCGCACGGCAATCGAGATCCCGTGTGAGGCGCGCGATCGCGCGCTGGATGTCGCGAGCCGCGATACGCGACGCGCTCGAACGGGTATCGAGATCGAGTGAGGTCATGCGTTGGACCTCCGCGGTGGCGATGCGGTACGCTTCAGTCTCGCGCACAAGCGTCTTGAGAGCGCCCATCGCTTCCGCATGCGCGAGGAACGCGGCGGAACAGGACTTGCGCAGGTCCTGCTGCATCGCCTGCTCATACGCGACATCATCGTCCAGGTTGAGCACCTCGAGGATGCGCCGCAGCTCAGAGAGCGCGAAACGCGGATCGCCGGTACGCAACTCGAGCTGCACGGAAGGGAGATCGATCTTGACGTTGAGGAAGTCCTCTGTTGATCGCGCGTCCTGCGTCACCTACACCACCGTACCGACGAGAGTCGACGCTGGCTTTTAAGGTTATGTCTGCTCGGGACTACAATCGGATATCGGCATGACCGGCTTTGGACATGCCCGGCGATCCATGACCGGAGCGCGGCGTCAGCTTTTTGATACGACACGTAACGCACAGGCCGCATATGGACCACCGCATCAGAAACAGCATCATCGGAGGCAGCATCGGATTGGGTGTCGGCATCGCCCTTGCGCTCTTCTACGACCGGTACGCGACCGGCAAGCTCAAGCGCACGATCGCCGAGCTGGACAACGATATCTGGTTGGGAGGAGAAGCCTACCTTCCGCAGTATGCCGCGCAGTCACCGCTGCGAGGATTGCCAGCGGCTGGCCGCGAGGACCGTCACGAGTATCGTCAGCGCCTGTGACATGAGGCACACCGCGCAGTACGCGTGGATCACGAACATCTCGATCATCGTGAGGTAGACTTGGAAGCCGAGCATCCCGGCCGCGAGGAGCGTGACGTAGCCCGCATAGTCCCGATCCGTGAATGCGAGTGCCCGTTGGAGAGGCCCGCGCAGCTGCACCGCGAGAAAGAGCGCGAGGTACGCGAGCGCTCCCAAGAGCGCGACGGGTACGCCCAAGAACTCGCTCCAGGGACTCCGGTTGACCTTATCGCAGTTGAAGGTGTCGTTGAAATCGCACAGGCTCGCGCCGCCGTTGTCGTAGTGCAGCGAGAGCGAGTAGAGCGCGAGCACGATGCCTAAGAGCGCAAGGACGCGGATGATCGTCTCAGTGCGGTCGCGCATGCGGGTGCTGGTGCGGGGGGGTTTTTAGGGGTTGTGATGGCGCGTAGGATGACCGGATCCGGGAAGGAACGACCTACAGGGTCACGGGATGACACGAAAGGTTTATAAATAAGCCAATATACGAAAACCGATACTAGTGTACGCGCACAATGCGCACGAGGGACGACCAGTGACGAGCGACTACGTGACCATCGAAGATGCTGAACGACGCCTCCCCCGCGTCCGGACCCTGCTTGAGGGAGCGCGCAAGCTCAAGCGCGAGATCGAGATGATCGCTGCGCGCTACAACTATGACGAGGCGCTGCTCGACACGGAGCGGCCTCGCATCGAATCGCTCGCCGGGCGTTTGGGCGAGAAGATCGAGCAGCTCGAAGAGCTCGGGTGCTACGTGCGTGACCTGGACATCGGCGTCGTGGATTTCCTCACGAAGTTCGAGGGTCGCGACGTGTTCCTCAGCTGGCGCCTGGGCGAGGCCCGCGTCGGGCACTGGCATGAACTCCAAGAAGGGTACGGCCAGCGCCAGGAGATCATCGACCTGCGCCAGCTCGAACTCGAGACCGCATTCGAAGTGCCGGTCGTCGAGAACGAGAATTAGAGTATCTGAAGGGGGCCCGACTGGCCCGTACGAGAGCAGAATCTCACTCAATCCAACAGCGACGCCTGCTCGATCTGCAGCATCAGCTTCCCGAATGCGCGCTTGACAGCGCTCAAGAGATCCCAATCGTCGGCGATCCCTGAGATCCACCCGGCGGAGTAGCTCATCTCGATGAGCGCAGCGTAGCGCTCATCCGTACCGGGCAAACGATGCGCCTTGAGGCGGACCGTCACGTCGATCAGATCACCCGCGCGCTCACGCAGGTGCTCGACGCCGCGCGCCACAACGCGCTGGAGCTCATTGGACGTATACGCGTCCAGGTGCAGCTTGTCGATGCCGACGAACCGCACCCGGTCCAATTGCATCTGTGTCATGCGACTCACCCCTGCTGTCCGGGACGGTACGGCTCGGATATAAGCCCGTACGGAAGGAAACTTCTCCGACGGTATCAGCGACCGCCACAAGCGATATAAGGGCCGGGGATCACTGACCCTGACGATGACACCAGACGCGCCAGAACCACAACCCCACACGAAGGCGGTGCTCGGCAGATCGCAAGTCAGCCTCTGGATCGACACGTACGACGATATCTTCTCAGATTTCGATCCAAGGCCGTACGCGCAACGATGCCTTTCGGATGATTTCCTCATCGAGGCGAAGAAGGTCGTGCGCGAACGTAGGGAAGGACGGCTCGAGCTGCGGTTCCTCGTGCCGCAAGCCATCCGCAGCCCCGCGACAGAGGCGACGATCCGCAAGCGGCTACGCGATCATTTCACGAAGCACGCGCGTCGGCTCTCCGCCGAACGCAAGAAACGTGTCGCGGGCGGCATCCTCACCGCGTGCGCCGGGTTCGCGATCATCGCTGTTGCCGCCGGGATACCCGAAGGGGAGGATTTCCTCCACCGCCTCACCGGCGTCATCCTCGAGCCGTCGGGATGGTTCACGATGTGGTTCGGGTTCGATACGGTGTTCTACGGCACGCGCGAGATAGCAGCCGATGCCGCGTTCTACCTGCGCATGGTCGAGGCGGAGATCCTGTTCGAGAGCTTCTGAGAAGACCGGAGACTGTCCAAGTGAACGCGACCCACGATCTCACGACGCTCGAGCGTGCGTACCCGGACGCGAAATACTACCTCGCCTTCGACACTCCCTTCCAGCTCCTGCTCGCGACGATCCTGTCCGCGCAGTGCACGGACGTGGTCGTGAACCGCACGACGCCCGCGCTCTATGCGCGCTTCAAGACCCCGCAAGACATCCTGCGCTCGCCAGTGGGCGAGCTTGAGGGGTACATCAAGAGCATCACGTTCGCGAGCGCGAAAGCGAACCACATCAGAAAAGCGTGCGCAGCGCTCGTCGCCGATTTCGGCAGCGAGGTCCCGCGCGGGATGGAACAGCTCACGTCGCTTGCCGGCGTCGGGCGCAAGACCGCGAACGCCATCCAGCAGAACGCGTTCGGGATCGTGGAGGGCGTGATCGTGGACACGCACGTGATCCGCATCGCGAACCGCCTCGGCTGGAGCGCGCAGAAGGACCCGGCCAAGATCGAGGCGGACCTGATGAAACTCTTCCCGAAGGAGAATTGGAAGCGCTTACCGCACCTCCTCAAGGCGCACGGTCAGCGCGTGTGCACCGCGCCGCGGCCCAAGTGCGCGCTGTGCCCGCTCAACAAGACGTGCCCGTCGCGGGAGGTGTGATGCCATGCATTCCATCACGCATCTCCTCGTCGCCAGCGCGCTCCTGCTCGCGCTCGGCGTCCCGACCGCGCACGCGCTTCTCTTCTCATTCCTCTTCGCGGTGCTCATCGACCTGGACATCCTGGTGGGCAGGCGATTAGGGAAACCGCGGCATCACAGCAGGACGTGGGTCCAAGAACCGTTCGGAGTGCTGATCCTGGCCGTCCCCATCGGCCTCATCGCGCAACAGTTCATCGCGCACGGCTTCATCCTCGTCATCATCCCCTACGCATCGCACATCATCCTCGACTACCTCAGCCATCACGAGGTGTCGCCGCTCGCGCCGTTCAAGAAGTGGGATATCCGGGTCGGACTGTTCCGTCCATTCCGCGAGAGGGCCGGCATCGGACCGTCCGAGATCTTCGTATTCATCCCGGCAGCGATCGTATGCGCGCTTCTCGTATGACAAGCACGAGCGCTACTGCGTCGTCCGGTACACTTCAGCCGCTTTCGCCGCGAACGCGCTGGTCGGTTGCGGACCGCTGAGACGGCCAAGTTCCTTGCCGGTCGCGTCGTAGAACACCGCGTGCGGCGTGCCGATAAGCGTGTTGCGCTCTCCAGCGAGCGCGCCGTAATCCTTATCGACATCGAAGACGCCGCAACGGACCGTCCTGTTGCCTGCACAGAACGCATCGAACGCGTCCTCGTACTTGCTTTTCTTCTCGTCGCCCCGAGAGGAGTACCATACGATCGCCGGCGGTTCCCCTTGCGTGAACCCAACGAGCGTCTTCGGCTCGAGCGTCTGTATCCCCTTCGCCTTCGCATCGAGCGCGGCGGGGGAAAGGCTCAGGAGCAGTGCGAGTGTCAGCGGGAAACGTCGTGCCATGGGGTAGAACCGCAAGACGTCGTATAAGAACGTTTCCTGCAAACTATATAAGCCGTCACGCAAACCGCCACTGGCATGGGCATCCCTCTCGAGCCAGCGGATCCGCGCGGAGAATCATCGGAAGGTTCAGACGAGCTTCGCCGCATCACCGCACAAGTGGATGCGGAGCGCAAGCGCGAGCACACGCTCGCGAGCGTGAAACGCGTCGTTGCCATACACTCAGGTAAGGGCGGCGTCGGCAAGACGTTCCTCACCGTGAACCTCGCGTACGCGCTCGAGGAACGCGGGCTTGACGTCGCCATCCTCGACGCCGATGTGGACTGCCCGAACGTCCCGAAATTCCTGGGTATGACCAGCCGGTTGTTCGTGGACAAGGACAAGCGGTTCATCCCCGTCAACCACCGCGGCGTCCCTATCGTGAGCATGGGGCTCACGCGCGACGACGAGGCGGAACCGTTTCTCATCCGGGGACCGGCGAAACACCGTGTCGCGGTCGATCTCCTGATGAACACGGATTGGGGAGCGCTCGACATCCTCCTCATCGATCTCCCCCCCGGGACGGCCGACGTCCCGCTCTCGTTATTCGAGTTCGGTGGGGTGGAGGCGGTCCTGTTCGTGACCACGCCGCAGAAAGAAGCGATCACCGATACGCGAAAGAGCATCCGCATGGCCAAGACGTTCGGCACGCATATCCTCGGCGTGGTCGAGAACATGAGCGGCGAGGTGTTCGGCACCGGCAAGGCAGGCGCGCTCGCCATCGAGGAAGGCATCCCATTCTTGGGCAGCATCCCGCTCTCAGCGGAGATCCTCGCGGCGAACGAGCGCGGTGACACGATCTTCACCGACGTCTCGATGGAGGAGATCGTGAAACCAATCCTGGACGCGATCATCGTGGAGGGGCACTAGCATGTATGCGGGTTCCGAATCTGTCGAGGAGACTCCTCTGCACTCCAACGTCAAGGGACGCGCAGAGCAACGCACCACATTGGCCGAGCTGTTCCTGACCGCGCGCGACAATCCCGACAAGCGGCAGTCGCATCTCGACGCGTTCTTCGCCGCACACCCAGCGAAAGGGGTGTGGAAGCTCGTCTATGATGAGCGCAACGTCAAGGCGAATGCATACGCTCGCGCGCTTGTATGCCATCATCGAGCGCCGGCGTTGCCGACCGAACGGATCGACGGCCCCGGATTCCTCTTCGACGTCCTTGCGGACCGACGCGAGAACGAGTGGCGGTACCGCACGCGGAAATCCAGGCCGATCTTCATCACGCCGGTAGCATATGCGCGCACCGGAGCGGAGTTCGAGAACTTCCTCGTCGATCGGCTCTACTGGCGCGCTCGGGACTTGCGCGGCACGCCCCTGATGCCGTGGCGTGACGGCTCCCGCCGGACGGAAGGGGATCGCACAGGCCTGCGTGTGCCTCGCGATCTCACCAGCCGGCTTGACGACCAGACGTATGTCTTGCTCTCCGACGCGCACGCGCTCCTGCACCAGGTGCGCGGCGGCATCGCGCGTGGCATCGCCACGTCACCGACGGTGCGCGAGGCAGCTCAGGAACTGAGTGCGGTCGCGATCACGCTCGCGCACGTGCGCGCCGATGACGCGTACACGCGCTACCTGCTCGAGCGCGCACGAGGGGAGATTGACGGTCGGACGTGAACCCCGCAGCCGGATAATGATTGCGAGCAACAATGACTGTTTTCAGCCGACATAACCTGAGCGCTCGATCTCCATCGCGAGATCCTTGTCCCCGCTCTTCACGATGCGACCGTCCTTGAACACGTGGACGTGCGTAGGGACGACGTGCTCGAGGATACGGTTGTAGTGCGTGATGAGCAGCACGCCGTGGTCGGCGTCACGCAACCGGTTGATGCCACCAGCGACGACTTTGAGCGCATCGACATCCAAGCCAGAGTCAGTCTCGTCGAGAATGGCGTAGCGGGGATCCAGGAGCAGCATCTGGAGGATCTCCATGCGTTTCTTCTCGCCGCCGCTGAATCCCTCGTTGAGGTATCGCCTGCCGAACGCATCGTCCATGTTGAACTCGGCGAGTTTCGCCTTGAGGATCGCGTGGAACTCCGCGACACCGTGGTCAGCATCGGAGACCGCGTTCACGGCAGTGCGCAGGAAATTCTCCACCGTGACACCGGGAATCTCGACGGGGTACTGGAACGAGAGGAATAAGCCGGCCTTCGCGCGCTCATCCGTCGCCATCGCGAGCAGGTCCTTCCCATCGATAAGCACCTGTCCTGAGGTCACCACGTACTTCGGATGGCCCATCAGCACGTTCGCGAGCGTGGATTTCCCGCTGCCGTTGGGTCCCATCAGCGCGTGCAGCTCACCGGGGCGTATCGTGAGCGTGACCCCTTTGAGGATTGGTTTCCCGTCGACGGTCGCGTGCAGGTCTTTGATATCGAGCGTGTGGTGTTGCGTCATGATCGTTCTCCTCCTTCCGTTGATGCGTGTCGCACGGCCTCTTGCGTTGCGCGCAATCCGAGCATCGCGCAACGCGCACGCACCGGACGAGAGCCGAACTCGATGCCCACGAGCTTCCCGATATGGTCGAGCCCGAGCGCCAGCACCGTTGACGCGTCCTTCCCTTTGAGGTCCTTGGTGAGCTTGCTCATCGCGGCTTGGCTGATAGCGCAACCGGTCCCTTCGAACGCGAGATCCGCGACCTTGCCGTCTTGGTTGAGGACCAGGTACACCTGGACGGTATCGCCGCAGTTCGGGTTCTTCCCGAGCACCGGCGTCACACCGTCGATACGACGGCGATTGCGCGGGTGCAGCGCGTGATCGATGATGTCATCGCGCACGACCGCCTGTTCAGGCGTGAGCGGTCCGTCGAAGACGCTCGATCGGTCGGCTGGCGCCGGCGCGGATGCGGCGACAAGCGCCGCGACGAGCGCGTCCACTTCCGCACGTGTCGTATGGATGGCGAAGCTCGCGCGTACTGACGCATCGATCCCAAGCGCTGCGTGCAATGGTTGCGCGCAATGGTGCCCAGCGCGCACCGCGATGCCTGATGCATCGAGTACTTCAGCGAGGTCGTGCGCGTGCCAACCGTCGAGCGTGAAGGATATCTGCGCGCCTCGGCCTTGCGCCGTCGCTGGTCCGATGATGCGCAATCCGGGGATGCGTGTGAGCCGCTCGAGCGCGTACGTGACGAGGTCTTTCTCGTGCGCGTGGATCGCGTCCCAACCGAGGTGCTCGAGCCATCGGAGCGCCACGGCGAGGCCGACCGCACCCATGATGTTGGGCGTGCCCGGCTCGAACCGCGCCGGGGGCGCGGCCCAGGTCGTGCGCTCGAACGTGACCGTGTCGACCATCTCACCGCCCCAAGCGGGCGGTTCGAGGCGTGCGAGAAGCGCGTGTTTGCCGTAGAGCACGCCGATACCGGTCGGGCCATACACCTTGTGGCCAGAGAACGCGTACATATCGCAATCGAGCGCTCGCACGTCGACGGGGAGGTGTGGGGCGGCTTGCGCGCCGTCCACGACCAGGATGGCGTTTGGCGCCTTGGCGCGGATGATGCGGGCGATCGCCGCGATATCGTTCAGCGTCCCTAGCACGTTGCTCACGTGCGCGAGCGCGACGATTTTCGTGCGATCGTCAAGCAGGCCTTCGAGCGCCGCCATATCGAGACGGTACTGCGCGTCGAATGGGACAACAGCGAGCACGCAACCCTTGTCGTGCGCGATCTGCTGCCACGGGACGAGGTTCGAGTGGTGCTCCATCGCGCTGATCACGATATGATCGCCTGAAGCGAGCATCGGCGCGACTGCACGGGCGGCCTTGTTGATCGCGTCGGTCGTGCCGCTCGTGAAGATGATCTCATCATCGCCGCAACCCAGATGACGGGCGACCACGCCACGCGCGTCCTCGAACGCACGGGTCGCCTCCTCGGCGAGATGGTGTGCGCTGCGCTTCACGTTCGCGTAGCTCCCGCGCGCGAAACGGTCGACCGCATCGAGCACAGGCGCGGGTTTCTGCGCTGACGCCGCAGTGTCGAGATAGATGAGCGGCTTGCCGTTGATCTCGCTTGCGAGAATAGGGAACGCGGACCTGATCTGCCGCAAATCGAGCGCTGCCGTCATACGTTGCCTCCGGGTGAGACCCGTTTGGAGAACAGCTGTTTGATCTCCTGTGCGCCTGATGGCAATCGGTCGATGATCTTGGCGAAGAACCCTTCGACGATCAATCGCCGGGCATCGTCGACAGGGATGCCGCGCGCGAGGAAGTAGAACAGCTGCTCCTCATCCACGCGCGTCAATGACACGCCGTGGCTGCACTTCACTTCCGGATTGCCGATCTCGAGGTTCGGTTCCGCGCGCATACGCGCGTCGGGAGAGAGGAGCAGGAACTCGCCGCGCTGGTACGCATCGCACCCTTTCGCGTGCGGGAGGATGCGGATGAGCCCATCATACGAGCCGGTGCTTTTGTCCAGGAGCGCGGCGCGCGTGAGCATGTTGCTCGTGCTGCCGTTCCCGGCGTGGATCATCTCGGAGTTCACGCGATACGATTGCCCGCCGGTACCGAGGAAGCAGCTCGCGAAGCTCGCATCAGCGCCGGTCCCTGCGAGGTACGTGATCGTGTGCTGGTCGACGTGCGTGCCGTCCGCGACGTCTAGCCAGCGGATGGATGCGTCGCGCGCGAGGTGCGCGAAGCGTGTGGCCGTGACGCTCGCCTCGCTCACGCTCACGTAGGTGATGGTCGCGTTCTCGCCAACGAGGAGATCGATCGCGATATGGCCTGGGTTGGTGCGCTCGAGGATGGTCGCTTGGACACCGTCGCCGATGAGGATGACGACACGGTCACCGTCTTGCGGCTCGACGCGGTAGGTGCCGTCAGCGGTGAGGTGCAGCACGAGGTCGCGATGCGCGGGCGTCGCGTGCCAGAACCCGGTGTCCTTGAGCGTGCGGATGGCGCGCTGGAGCAGCGGTTGCGCGTCCGCACCGTGCAACGGCACGGCGACGATCGACTCGGTCGTCATCGCTGCACGCTCCGTAGGAACGATCGCAAGGATCTGGACATGATCTTTCTCACTGCATCGTCGATCGTATCCCAGCTGTATCCGACGATGTCCTCGCCGTGCGCGGGGTTGCGCTTGATGTCGACGTCGTATGAGAGCGGGACGCACAGGTGCACGGGGCAGATGACCTCGCCGCGATCGATCGTGATGCGGTACTCGCCGATGACTTGGCACGGGATGACGCGTAATGCGGTCTCCTCGTACACTTCACGCATCACCGTCTCCCACGGCTCCTCTCCCTGTTCCGGCTTCCCGCCCGGGAGGTCCCAGAAATGGAACGGCTTGCCGCGGCGGATGGTGGTGTCCTCCAGAAGCAGGATGCGACGCTCCTTGTCGCGGATGAGGGCCTTGTAGCCGTAGAGCTGTGTCATCCCACGCTCCCCTCCATCTCGAGCTCGATGAGCTTGTTGAGCTCCACGCTGTACTCGAGCGGCAATGCCTTGACGATGGGTTCGATGAAGCCGGCGACGACCATCTGGCGCGCCTGGTCCTCGGAGAGCCCGCGGCTCATCAGGTAGAAGATCTCATCCGTGCCGATCTTCCCCACTGTCGCCTCGTGCGCGATCGTGACGTCGTCGTTCTCGATCTTCATCGTCGGGTACGTGTTGCTCACGCTCTCATCGCCCACGAGGAGCGCGTCGCACTCGACGCTCACCTTGCTTTTGTACGCGTTGGGCATGATCTTGACGAGGCCGCGGTACGTCGAGATGCCGCCGTCCTTGCTGATGCTCTTCGCTTGGATCGTGCTTGACGTGTTGGGCGCGGCGTGGATGACCTTGCTGCCCGTGTCCTGGTTCTGTCCCTTGCCCGCGAACGCGATGCCGAGCGAATCGGATCGTGCGCGTGCGCCGGCGAGGACGGAGCACGGGTAGAGCATCGTGACGCCTGACCCGAGGTTGCCGTTGATCCACTCGACCACGCCATCTTCGGCGACGATCGCGCGTTTCGTGTTGAGATTGTACGTGTTGCGGCTCCAGTTCTCGACCGAACTATAGCGGATGCGCGCACCCTTGAGCACGTGGAGCTCGACGCAACCGGCGTGCAAGGACGCGCCTTCGTACGCGGGTGCTGAGCACCCTTCGATGTAATGGATCTCGCTGCCTTCGTCAGCGATGATGAGCGTGTGCTCGAACTGCCCGCCGCGCATCGCGTTCATACGGAAATACGCCTGGAGCGGGATGCGCACCTTGACCCCTTTGGGGACGTAGATGAACGTACCACCGCTCCAGACAGCAGCGTGCAGCATCACGAACTTGTGGTCGTTGACGGGTACGCAACTCGTCATGAAGTACTTCTGGACGAGGTCTGGGTATTGCTTCACCGCGACGTCCATATTCGTGAAGACGACGCCGAGGTCTTCCCATTCCTTCTTGAGATTGTGGTAGACCACTTCGCTATCATACTGCGCGCCCACGCCGCTAAGCGACTTCTTCTCCGCTTCCGGGATGCCGATGCGCTCGTACGTTCGACGGATGTCGTCGGGCAAGTCCTCCCAGCTCGTCGACTCTTTCGCTTTTGGTTGCACGAAGAACCGGATCTGGTCCATCTGGGCTATTAGGCTCGAGAGATCCGGTCCCCACGTGGGGAACGGCGTCTGCTGATAGAGCGCGAGGCCTTGCAGGCGTTTCGCGAGCATCCACTCCGGCTCGCCTTTGCTCTCGCTGATGATGCGCACGGTCGCCTCCGTCACGCCTGGCGGCGCTTCGTACTTCGGGTCGTGCGCATCCGCATCGTCGTATCGCGAGCGGTCGATGAAGAGGTCATCGTGCACGGACGGGGGTTGTTGCGCGAGGATGGGTAATGCCATATTGCTTCAGGGGGTGATTGCGATCGATTACTCCTCGTAGTTCTGGACGTGCGGATTGCGCGGCGGGACGCCTTTCTCGTACTCGTCGAGGATCTTGAGTGCCTTGTCGAGGCCCTTGCCACTGTCACGGGTCACCTTGCGCTCTTCCTCGTCCACGTCGATGGTCGTCACGAGCGGCAATCCCTTCGCGGGCAGCGGTTCTGCCGGGATGTCTTCCGACAATCCGCCGGTATCGTCCACGCATTCCTCTTTCGGTTGCTCCGGCGCCGGGGCGTCGGCCTTGCGTCGTCTCATATGCGTCCCTCCTTTTGCTCGAAGCAGACGGCGCATCCGCGCGGGATGTCGTCGCTCACGCGTTCGTGGATCTGGCAGATCAGTTTCGTGTCGCGAGCCCGTGTGAGGATCGCTTGCGCTTCGCGCACCATACTCGCGTGGTCAGTGATGCGCAGCGCCGCGTCGCGCACGAACGCGCTCAGTGCCGCGGGGAATTCCGCGTCATTGCCGCGCTTCTTGCTCACGTATTGGCTCACGGCGGCGTCCGTGACCCCCAAGAGCTTCGCGATCTCGTGCTGTGCCTTGCCGCTCGCCTTGAGCGCGAGGGAGAGCTCTCGCCGGATCGCCGGGAGGAGGTAGTACACCTCGACTTCTTGGGGCTGCAGCAGCATCATTAACGATGGTTAACCACCGGTGTTTTAAAAAGGTTCCCCCAGGGACGCGAACAGTTAAATAGCGACGACAAGTCCAGCACGCCGCAACAAGGGGTGAGGGAGAAGATGACGATGAAGAGACTCTACACAGCAAGCCTGCTCGCTGCCAGCCTGGCATTCCCCGGCTGCGCCCAGAACGCGTATGTCCAAAAGGATATGGCGGAACGTAGCAAGGGACCTGGCACAGTCATCTGCACCCCGATGAAAGGCCTAGTCGACGACACAGGATTCAGCTGCAACGACCAGCAGAGCAATGCGATGCGCATCCACCCAGACAAGCGAGTGTGGAAGGACTCCTACGAGTCTATGCGCTCTATCCTCGACCAGTACAGCGAGAAGGGCACCACCATCGAAGCGACCGGCGAGTACGACGTGGGAGCTGCGATTATGGAAGCGGACATCATCGATCTGCGCGACGCCGGTATGCTCGTATTTGGCAAACTCTATCCGACGCACAAGGGGACCCTCGACACGCTCGTGGATGGGGAACCGCGCGTTGTCACGTGCAACGCTATCGCCGGCCTCGTCACCGAGGATAATTTCGCTTGCCGCGATGAGAGCGGAGCGCAACGCACGTTCGCACCTTCGAAGAACAAGCTCAAGGTCTGGGATCGGACGTTCGAGAAACAGCGTGGCGGGATCTCCACTGAGGAACCGCTGCGTGTCGCCGGCACATACGATGCGAAGGACAATGTCTTCCGCTTCGTCGCCTATGACCAAGGCGGAAAGAAGGTCATCGTGCGATAGGCGAACGCACCTCCTTCTTTTTCTCTTTCTTCCCTTTTTCTCTCTCTTCCATCCTATGATGATTGGTGGGGCTGCGCGTACCAAGAAGTACGCATTCGGGACAGGAGAGAAAGAAAAAGGAACCGTCGCCTCTGGCGCTCAATCCTGCGTGGGCACGGCCTGCACGATGATCGGCTGCTCGAGGAATTGCCCGTAGCGGTAGCGCGTGCGGATCAAGAGCGTGTCTGTGTAGACGCGCGATGAAGGCGACCCACCAGTGATCGAGCAGGTCAAGGTCTGCGGCGAACCGCCATACAGCGTGATCGTGCCGCGGTTCGAGTTGCCCAGGCGCGCGCACACGACGCTCGCGCCAGGATCCTGCGTCTCGACCTCGACATCCACCTTGTACTTGTTCGCGTTGCGTACAGAGGGGTTGCAGTCCTCGGTCGCGCCGCGGCCGTAGAACTCACCAGGGCCCACGTGCTCGAGCACGAAGTTCACCTGGACCTTGTTGCGCGCGAGCGGGTTCTGGATCGCGTTCGCGACGTGGATGGGCCCGCCGCTGTTCGCGACGAGGCGCTCGCCCGTGAGCGTGCACAGCGTGCTGTCCTGGACGTTCTCGATGATGTCGTCCTTGAAGCACACCTGCATCGTCGCGAAGTTCTCGTAGTCGTAGCACATCGTGCCGCGGATCGTGAACAGGTCATTGCCTTGGAGGCGGCCTTGGTAGTTGAGGTTCTCGAACACGAAGTTCGCGATCATCCCGGGGATGATGGTGCCGTCGAAGTTCTTCTGGGCGCCGTTGATCGTCTCGGAGAGGACCTGATGGAGCGCGGCCTCGGTCACGCCGAAGTTCGTGGGGTTGATCCCCTCGATGCGCATCGTCGCGTACGGGTTGTCCGTTCCAGGTCCGATATCCGCTTCACCGACGTTCTCGATGACAATCCCGACACCGAAGGGGAATTTCCCGCCGTCATAGACGGTCGGGGGCGGGACGCCATTCTGGAAGTACGTGTTGATGGCGATGTTCCCGCCGATGAATGGATCGGCCATATTCAGCCCTTGCGTGTTCCCGCCGCAGGCGGTCAAGAGGAGCGCGAGAGCGGTGAGGAGCGCGAGGAACGGTGTGCGAAGGGCCATCACGGTCGCTCCCCGCAACGCGAGTTTAAAAGGGTTTCGACGGGCGGACGGATTGAGCGGGATAGGTTTAAATCGGAACTGGGGCTCCCGAAGCGTATGGGAGACCACATCTCTACCCGCACCCACTCAGCGCGAGCAGCCCTCGTCAAGGCTCTCGAATACCTTGTATGCGTCGGCGCGGCCGATAGCAGCGAACCCAAGCAGCGATCCTACCTTGTCTGCAGCGTCTCGAAATACGAAGGACCGCTCTCGCTTGATGTGCAGTTACGATTCCACCCACGCCACGAACCACCCCTCTACATCCAGATAGACTCCGTGATGGAAGTGGTGTTGCCGATAGGAGTAGGCCCGCGCGCCTGCGCCCACGAATATCAGAAGAAGATCCCTTGCACCGGTGCAGCAGACGCCATAGAGAAGTTCGAGAGATGGACCTCAGAGCTGCCGGTCAATCGCGAAGACCAATATGAAGCTGCACGAACGGTTTGCGAAGAGCAGCTCAAGCCGAGATATCTCGATCCCCGCTAGACGACCCGCTTGATCGTCAGCGTGCGTTCGATCGCCTTCGAGTAGCCGTACCATAACTCCACCGTGAGCGGGGTCTGGTACGCGCTGCGCAGGTTCGTGAACTCGAGCGGGTATGTGCACGTGGTCGTGCCCGACTTCGTCTTGGGGTCGAGGCGGATCACTTCCGGATAACAAGTCATACCACCGCGGCCACCACGTCCGGCGAGGCCGGTCTGACCGATGCGCACATCGCCAAGCCACACCACGTTGAGGTCCTCGGCAGTGACGCGGCCGGGATAGTACGGGCTGCACTTCTCAAGCGCGCCCGGGTCGTACACGGTCCCGCCACCCACGTTGCGCACGTTGATGCGGAAGATGATCTTGCGTGGGGTATTCTCTTGCTCGATGCTCGTGATCGCGACAGGCGCGCCGTTGCCGCCGTTCCACGTGCGGCTACGCGGTACGCATACCTTGCGGTTGTCGCTGAACGGCTCCGGGTCGATGCACACGACCGGGTC
>CAYNGK010000005.1:0-9604 GCA_964396935.1 uncultured Methanosarcinales archaeon
GGTGCCGCCCACCAGGAGGAGCACCATGAGCAACGGGAGCAGCCACAGCCACCAACGGATACTCGACGGTTTCTGCAGCGTCGGCGGCGTGGGTGTCGGGTACGTGATATCGTCATCGGCGGTCCCATCATCAACCCAGCCGTCATCGGGGGGAAGGCCGCCAAGTGACGTGTCGCACGCGTCACCGACACCGTTCCAGTCCTCATCGGCCTGGCTCGGGTTGTAGATCAATGGGCAGTTGTCGTCCGTGTCCGCCAAGCCATCATCGTCACCGTCAGCGTCGGTCGCGTCGCACGCGTCACCGATA
This sequence comes from uncultured Methanosarcinales archaeon, assembly GCA_964396935.1. Classification (GTDB taxonomy): domain Archaea; phylum Nanobdellota; class Nanobdellia; order Woesearchaeales; family UBA525; genus UBA525. The sequence continues at coordinate 308 of CAYNGK010000005.1, forward strand.
CCGTCCCAATCCGCATCGGCCTGGTCGGTGTTCTTCTGGTAGGGGCAATTGTCCTCTGCGTCCGGGACGCTGTCCTTGTCCGCATCCGGCAGGGAGGAGTTCACGGCACGCGACGTGAGGACGAGCACCGCCTGCAAGTCGGGGTCATCGAAGCTCTCAGCGACGACGCGGTACGTCCCGGCAGGCAGGCCATCGTGCTCGATCTCGAAGGTCCCGTCCTCCTCCGCGTCGATCTCCCCCTCATCCGCGATGCTGCCGCCGGTGAGGGTGAGCAGCACGAGGTCTTCGCTTGGGAACCGGTCGCCCAGGAGCGTGAAGGGGGTGTTGGCGAGCACCGTCGCGCCGCCACCTTGGAGACGCAGTCGCGGTCCACGCGTGGAGTTCGTCCCGTTCCCGTCCGCGCCTTCGCGGACACGGAACGTCGTGATCGCGCTCGCGCTCCAGTTCGCGCCGGCGCACGTGACGCGCAGCTGGTGCGAGCCGGTCGTCGCGGTCGCGAGGTAGGTCGTGCCCGCTCCCGGCGGGGCGATGACCGTGATGAGCCGCGTCGTGTCGATGCTGATGTTGCACACGCCAGGCACTGCCGCCGAGTGGCGGAACGTGACCGTCACGGTCGGGCCGGTCGTCGCGCCTGGTGATGTGATCGTGATGGCGGCATTGTTGCTCGTGTTCGTGAGGTTGCCGCTCACGACCGTTTGGCGGAACGCGTCGATCACCTCGCCGCTGTCAAGGTCAAGGCAGTAGACCGCGAACACGTGCGGCCCCGGCACGACGCTAGTGAAGGTCTCGTTGCGCACCGCGTTGGGCGGCACGGTCGCTTGCTTCGCCACCGTCGCGTCGCTCCAGCGCGGGTCTTCCGCCGTCCAGTCCTCATCGTCGATCGTCGTGAGGCATTCGAGCGTGATCGATGCGTTGTGCCGGTAGGAGACGCGCACGTTCGGGCCGGCGGTGGTCGCTTGCGGCAGGAGGATCGTGACCGCCGGCGCGCTGGTGGTCTGGCCGCCGACGATCGGGATCGAGGCGGGATCCGGCGTCCCCGGCGCAGGCGGAAGCTGGTCGCCCACGAGCGCGAACGCGAGCATGGGCACGAGGAGCAAGAGCAGGATGGCCGGCCACGCGCGCATGGGCGCATCACAGGATGGTCGCTTTTTGAAGGTTTGCGTCCGGGTGCGCGAGATGGCGTGGACCGTCGCGGCGCTCTCGCTTGCGGCCGGTCTCAGGCACCGCACTGCCGGGTCCCGCGCCCGGCACGGTGCCTTCGGATCGCGCGCCAAGGCGACGGTTCCCGAAGCGTTGTGCTCGCGGCGCATCTAGATGTCCTCCTCGGGGGTCTTCGTGTAGTGGTAGTAGGCGATGAGCGCGACGCAGCACACGAGGACGAACGCGAGCGCGCTCCAGAGGATCACGCGCACAGAGAGGTCGTCGAAGCTGATGATCGGATCGATCCGTCCCGGTTTCTCCTCGATGCGCAGCTGCGTGCTCACGAGGTACTTGCAGCCGCTGATGACCGCATCCACGAGCTGCTCCGCGTCGGCGACACGATTCTGGTGCAGGCGTTCCTTCGCCTGGTCAAGGACCTCGTTGAGCTCCTGGCACTCGGGGTGCTCGCTTAGGAGGTCGTTCGCGAACGTGACCTTGACATCCACATCATCGCCGTCCTGCGACCGTTGGAGGCTGTTGAGGAGGATGAGGGCGGAGTCCTCGTACGCCGGTTCGCTGATGTTCGCGACCACACGCACCTCGTAGTTCTCGCCTAGGCGGTAGCCGCTGACGGTGAGGGTGAGCTCCTCGCTGCCGTTTTTGGGGAGCACCTCGATGAGATCGCTCGAGAGCGTGGTCGTGACCCCTGAGACGTTGCTCTCCGCGTGCAGGCGGATGAACTTCAGGTCGTCCTTCCACGTGTTGTTCACGATGATGGGGATCTCGAGCGAGTCGTTCTCGTAGATGGTGACGAGCCGCGGCGCGATGAGGCTGAACGCCTTTGGCGTCTCGCGGTCGCGGCTGATGGGGAGGTAGATCGGGTTCGCGCTGCCGCCACCGCCTCCGGAGGAGGTGGTCGTGACGGTGGTGGTGCTGCCTTGTGGCACATCGGTGATCGTGATGTTCACCGTGGCGCTCGCGGTCGTCCTACCGGCGGTGTCGGTCGCGATGAACCGCACCGCGCAGCCGCCGACATCCGTGCCGGTGATCGCGAGCGTCCCGTTGGTGATGGTGAGCGTCGCGACCGCGCATGTCTGGTTCGCGCTGAACGTGAGGGTGTTCGTCTCGTTCCCGTCCAGCTGGTCATCGCTGTCCAGATCATCATCGGGGTCGATGAACTTCGTCCCGCCGTAGATGAGGAAGTAGTTCGCGTAGGTCGATGTGCCGTTCACCGTCAGCGGGGTGTCGAGCGCGGAGAGCAGCACCGGCGGCCGGTTCACGTCCGTGACCGTGAGGTTCCAGGTGAACGCGCTCGAGCCGTAGCGGTCGTCGGACACGTTCAATCGCACGATGTAGCGGCCGCTTGCGAAGAACCCGAAGGCGCGCGTGTAGTTCTGCGCGGTCGTGACCTGCGTGCCGTTCACGGTCCAGTTGTACGTGAGCGGGCGGGTGCTGTTGACGGTCACGTTGAAGAGGATCGTCGAGTTCTCCGTCGCGTTCACGTCGGCTATCGAGTCGAGGAACTGCGCGTCGGTCGTGTTCGCGTACGTCACCTGGATGTCGTGCGTCGCGTTATCCCCGCCCCACGGCGTGATCGTGGTGATGTTGGGTACCGGCACGTCAGGCAGGATCTCGAACGTGACGTTGCGCTGGTGCACGAGACCGGACGCGTCGGTCGCGTTGATCCGGATGGTGTAGTTCCCTGCCGCCCCGTCGGGTGGCGTGAAGGAGAGCGTCGCGCGCGCGGTCGTGTTGGACGTCGCGAGCTGCGTGATATCGTGCGTCAGGGTCAGGTTCGTGGTGAACGTGACATTCTCTGTCGTGCCAGGCACGAGGAAATCCTCGTCGGTCGCCTGCAGCTCGTAGGAGAACGGCGTGAGCTCCACGATCGTCTGCGCACCCAGGTCGTAGCGCGTGATGTTGGGCGCGACGGGGGTGTTGTTGATGCGCAGCGTGAACACCGTCGAGTTGGCCGCACCGAACAGGTCGCGGATGGTGAGGTTCACGCGGTAGTGCGCCACGTCCGTCTTGAGCGGCGTGAACGAGATGACGCCGGTCGTGGCGTTATAGGAGAACGATGAGAGGGTCGCGTTGAGCGCCATCGTGAAGTTGCTCACGTTGTCGCCGGCATCGCCATCCGCCGCGTACTGCCCGATGAACGCGGCGCACGTCGCGCCGGTCGTGCAGTTGAGGTCTGGCACGGTCGCGTTGAAGTACGGCGCGCCGTTCGCGTTGATGGTCAGGATGAGCGTGCGGTTCGCGCGCAGGCCCGACGCGTCCACCACGCTCACGTTGATGTGGTGCAGGCCCACATCGCTGTCGGTCGGGGTGAAGTTGATGAGGCCGGTCGCGGTATCGATGGCGAACAGCGTGGTGTTGTCCGCGTACGTGAGCGTATCGCCGTGGATGGAGTCGGGATCGGTCGCGTTGACGGTGTAGGTGAAGCGGGAGTTCGCGTACGCGGTGAGGTTCGTCGTGTTCGACGCGCCAGGCGTGTTCGTCGGCGTGATGCTGATCTCGTTGACCGTCGGAGCGTCGTTCACGTTCGAGATGTTGAACGTGAGGACGGTGGTGTTCGTGAGGGATTCCGCGTCGGTGATCGTGATCGTGACGTTGTACAGCCCCACATCCTCGTTCGTCGGGGTGAAGTTGATCTGGCCGATCGCGGCGCTCGCGTTCGTGTCGGCCTTGACGGTGCTCGTGTTGAAGCGCGAGGTGCTGTCGCTGAACGAGATCGTGGTGTTCGCGTCGCTGTCGTTCGCGCTGAGGTTGATCTGGATGAAACCTCCTTGCGCGGCGCTGATCGTGCCGTTGGGTGTGACCGCGATGAAGTACGGCCGCCTGCCGACGGCGGTGATATTGAACACGAACGTGCCGAGCGTGCTCACGGAATCGTTCCCGCCCGTGATGTTCGTGCTGTTGTCCGTGACGTTCACGCTGACGTTCCACGCGCCGATATCGTTGAAGTCGGGGGTCGACGCGTCGTAGTAGATGCTGAATGAGGTCCGGTTGGCGTTGTTGGGCGTGAGCGTGAGCTTGTTCGAGATCTCGGCGGGCGCGCTCAGGACGAGCGTGAGGGGGTAGTTCCCCTCGGTATCCGAGGCGCTGAACGTCATGTTCTTGGACACGTTCACCGGCGTCGCCTGGTTGGAGACGGTGACCGTCGGCGCGTCGTTGACGGGCGTGATGTTGAAGACGATCGTTCGCCCGACGACATCCTGGCCGTCGGAGACGGAGAACGTGATGTTCGTGACGGTCATGGCCGAGTTGTTCAGGATGTGGGCTTGGGTCGGTGCGCACGTGTAGACGCCGGTCGCGCTGCTGTTGCGCACGCAGAACTCGTCGGCGTTCTGGTACGTGAGCGTGTCGCCGTCCGCGTCCGTCCCGTTCATGTCCAGGACCAGGCTCTGGTCCTCACGCAGCGGGATGAAGTAGCCGACATCCGTGCCGTTGGGGTAGAAGAAGCCCGCGCCGGAGCCGGTCGTGCTTGGCGGGCTGTTGAGGATCGTGACGGAGGTGTTCGCCTGCGCGGTCGCGGTGCTGTTGTCCAGGATGACGCGGCAGATGAAGATGTCGCTCTTGGTCGTGTTCGCGGGATCGATCGTGACGCTCGTGTTGAGCGTCGCGCTCGTGCCGGTCTCGTTCACGCTCACAAGCACGGCACCGTTGCGCAAAACGGTGATGTTCTGCGCGATCGTGTCGGCGGAGACGGACCAGGAGCAGTTGAGCGTGCTGTTCGTGTACGCGCTCGCGGGAGACCAGGCGGGACCGGTGAGCGTGAGCGCACCAAACAGCCCGACGCACAAGAGGAGCAGGAGCGCGACGGGCAACGCGCGTGAGGGACGGATCATCGGCCCGCCTCCCGCAGGCGCGCGTCGAGCTTGGCGATGATGTGGTCCTTGAGCGTGCGGTCGGCGGTGATCGCGGCGATCTTCAGGCGCTTGTGCAGGTCGTCCGGGATCTCGATGTTGACGTTCACCATTGTTGCACGTCACTCGCCTGCGGTCCGCTCATCGAGGAGCCGGACGAAGAGATCCTTGAAGGTCGTGCTCTCGAGCGCCGCCAGGAGCTTGAGCTGCTTATGGAGGTCATCGGGCAGCTCGATGTTGACGTTCACCACGTGCGCTCGCGCTCCCGCAAGAGGCCCTCGAAAGAGGGTTCCCGTCGTCGCTGTCGTCGGAAAAGGGTCATGGGGGTAAAGGAAGTTAGGTATGTCTACTTTGGGAACTAAGTCCTCTTAGTATGGTGTGTTTATAAACGTTCCGGATGGATCCTGACCGTCGACACGGGCGAGAACCCAGGAGGAAACGGACCGGACGTCAAGTCTCAGCGAACCGCGACTTGTCGATCAGGCGGCCACCCACCGCTTCGCTCGCGAGGCGCGTCACGTCGAACAGCCACCGGAGCTCCGGATAGATCTGTTCCTGCTCGGCTGGCGGCAACGGATCGTAACGGGAGAGGAGCTCCAGGTACTGCGTGCGCGCGGCCTCGAGCTGGCCGAACTGCACCGCGCGCAAGGTCACGATCATGCGTGCGAAGATCTCATCATAGAAGCTCATACCGTCCGTGACCGGATACTCCTCGAGCGGCCGCTCGATCTCCGTGAGCTCGTACGCGCTCGTGAGGCACACCGCGGTGCGCAATTCCTCGATGGATGCCTGGAAGAAGAGCGGATCATCCACGAGCTCCTCGCCCTCGATGATCGCGAGCTTGCCCAGGAGCCCATCAAGCAGGAGCCTCGACTCGTGACGCAACCCAAGGGCGAGCATGCGCCCGCGCACCTCATCAGCCGTCGCCTCCAGAGGGAGCGCGAGCGCTTCCGCGAAGTACGAGCGCGTGAGCTCGCCCAACGCGTCGTAACGCGTCAAGGGATCAGCGTCGCGCGGGCGCAGCTCGAACACGCGGATGCGCTCAAAGAGGCTGCGCCGTTGCGCAGCGTCAAGCAGCAGGTCTTTCGCGACGCGGTGGCGCACGAGGAATCCGAGCATCGCGCTCATGCGCGCGATGGCCGCGCGGTAGTATCCTGCTGCGCCACCGGCGATGAGCAGGCCCAGAAGCAAGATGAGCAGGAACCAGCCGATGCGTTGCGCGATCAGGCTCGGCTGCTCCGTGTTCGGGCACACGCCGCATGAGCCGCCGCAGTCGACGCCCGTCTCGTCACCGTTCTGGATGCCATCGAAGCAGGTCGCGAGATAGACGCACTCCTGCGTGAGTGGCGGCCGCAGCACCGTCGTGCCGCACGCGATGAGGTCCTCGCATGCGCGCTCTTGCGTACCGTTGACCGCGCACGAGCTCCACGGGCCGCACAGCCAGTTCTCCTGGCAGGTGAGGTTCTCACCCGTGTAGACGCAATCGCGCTGGAGATAGCGGTCCACATCGCAGCCCTTCGTGTCGTAGCAGCGCTGCCATTGGGTACCGGAAGGCAGGCACGCGAACCACTCGTCGCACTCCCAATTCGAACGGCACAACGCGGCACCACCGCCACCACCACCACCGGCACCGGTCTCATCGCCGCTGCCGTCGCCGCCCGTCGGGCAATCAACGGTGATCGTGACGATGCCGCTGTCAGTGCTCGCGTTGTACGGGTCGGTCGCGGTGAACACGACAAGGGCGCTGGTGTCGCACTCCTGTGCGGTGAGGCTCACGCGGGATGAGGAGTCGATCGTGAGCGTGACGCCTGTCGGGATCGTGCTGGTGAAGTTCATCACATCCTCATCCGGGTCGACATAGTGGTCCACGAGGAAGAAGGGGTAGAGCGTGGTGTTCACGGTGAGCGTCACATCGGGGATGGTGCGCACGATCCGCGGCGGATCGTTGATGTTGATGACATTGAGGAAGTACGTCAGGTTCACGTTGGCGTTCACGCAACCGGAATCATCTTGGATGAGCGAGAGGATGGTGTAATTGCCCACATCCTCATCGGTCGGCGTGAAGCCGATCGACCCGTTCGAGGTGATGTTGAGGATGGTCGCACCGCCCTGCACGAAGAACTGGTCGACGGTCACGGTGCCGCCGTCCGGATCGCTGAGGTTCAGCTGGCACGTGTAGGTGGTGTTCTGCGTGGCGTTCGCGGCGCAGGTGCCGACCGACGGGGTCGGGGGTTGGTTGAGGCAGAAGCTCACGCGGGCAGTGGAGACCGCGTTCGCGACCGGCGGCTGCGTGCTCGAGGATGCGTGATCGAGCAGGAACTGCTGGAGAATGACGCTTCCTATCGGGATGGCGAGCAGGATGATCGCGAGAAGCAGGATGCGCCGCTGCAGGAAAGGCTCCGCCACGTCGCGCTCGTCGAGAAATCAGTATATAAAGCTGCGGGTCGGGTCACTCCCAGGGCAGCGGCCGGAGGTACAGGACGGTGATCACACCGGTGAAGTTCCCGACCTGCGCGTCCAGCGGCACATCGAGGTTGAACGAGACCGCGACCTCCTCCCCCGGCACGAGCGCCACCTTCGGCGGTCGCGCGCTGATGTACGGGTCATCAGAGACGAACACCGCTGTGACCGGCTGCTGGGCCGAGAACCTGACCGTGCGCGAACCGCCGCCACCGAACGTGACCTTCCCGAACGCCAAGTCCCCCGTGCCCAGCGCGAAGCCGATATTGGGCGTGGCGATGACCTTGTACTGGTACGGGATCGTATCCACCTCGACCACACGCCACCGCTCGTATGCGATACGGCCGACGAACGAACCGACCCCGACAAGGAGCACGATCGCGAGCAGCGCCAGGAGGATGCGGCGTTGGCGGTCGGCACCGATCGGCCGCGCCGAAGCGGAAACAGCGCTCTTGCGTCGTGCTGGCATCAGCGCACCTCAAGGTCCCTTCGGGGACGGGATCGTTGCGGCCGGTGCTGCTGGTTGGATGACCGGGGGTTCCTTGCGCCGACGCAGAAGGACAACCAGGAGGATGAGCAGCGCGAGCACCGCGAACCCAAGACCCCACAGGAGCACACCGGTGAGCGTGATGGCAGGCCGTTCCTCGACTGGGGGCGGGAGCACGGTGACGGGCAGGGTGAACTGCTCTGCGCGCGGTTCGTACTGGCCGGTCACGGTGTTGTAGTCACGGAACGTGACGGTCGCCATCACCGACGCGGGCCCGGGCAACAGCCGCTCATCGCGGTCGAAGTACACCTCGTACTCGGTCGTGCCAAACGGCGGGATGTCGAGGCTTGCGGTCTTCTTCTGCTGAGGACCGGAATTGACGGTCGCGTACACTTCCTGCAACGCGCGGTTCCACTGGTTCTCGACCGTGAAGCGGAAGCGGTTGGTGGTGTTGTACGTGAACTCTGTCGTGTGCGCGGGGATGCCGACGTGGAGCGTGCCGATCTTGAGGATGCCGGGGCCGCCTTCGGCGGTCTTGTCGGCGTACCGCACCGCGGCATAGAGGTTGTAATCCCCGCCAGCGAGGTTCTCCGTCGGGATGATGATGCTGTCAGTCGCTGTCGTGCCCGACGCGAGCGCACGCGAGGGGGCGCTCGCTTGCGCGAGCACGGTGCCGTTCTCATCCACGACGCGCACGCTCGCGGTCGCCGTGAGATCCTGCGTGGTGCGGCTCAGGTAGGTGACGCTCGCGTTCGCCTGCAGGCCTTCCGCGATGGGCGGCGCCCAGACGCTCTGGACGTGCACAAGCGGGTCGGGGCTGAGCACCCATACGGTGAGCCGCAGCTTCACGGTCGCGACCGCGGTGATCGTCGCCCCGCTCGAATCAGCGACATAATCGGTCGCGTGGATGTCGATCGGATAGGTGCCGGGCTTCATCTCATGGTCGGGGAAACGGAACACGACCTCGATTGGACGGGGCCCCGTGCCGGGCGCATTGTCATCGATGCGCACATAGTCCATGATGTTGTCATCATCTGGGGTCCCGCGCGTCGATGGGTCTGCGGTCTGCAGGGTGGATGCGGTGACCTGGAGGTGCTCGCCGTTGATCACGAGGAACGGCACGCGCACTTCCGTGCCCGGGCGGAAGATGATCTCGCGGTTGCCCGGCGGGTTCCCGAAGCCGACCCCGAGCGCGGCTGGCGCGAAGAGCAGCGACCCTGCGAAGAGGAGGGCGAGCAGGAGCGCGGCTCTCTGGTGCGGTATCATGTGCGGTTCCCTTACGGCCGGCCTGGGGGTGGGGCGATCACGAAACCGACAATCGCACTCGAACTGTCCTGCTCC
>CAYNGK010000005.1:9704-33636 GCA_964396935.1 uncultured Methanosarcinales archaeon
CCGCTCAACACGTACCATCATCACAACCAATAGCAGTGATGATCACATTGTGATCACCGGACGCTGCATTCTGCGGGATGCTCAGTGAGAACCCGACGTCAATCAGGTCCGTGCTGTCCTGGTAGTTGAGATTGTTGCAGATCTTCGCGCCCTTCACCGTCGTCTCATTCGTGCCGGTGGACGTGCCGACCTCCTGGAAGGATGAGCCGTTCATGACCGTCGCGCACGAACCAGGCTCAGCGGACTGGTTCACACGGTACTGGAAGCTCGGGGCGGTGCCGCCGATGAATCCGGTCGCGTTCGCCGTGAAGTTCAACGAGACATTCGCCGCGATATTCCCATCATTCTCGATCGTCAAATTCGAGCTGTTCACCGTGTTGTTGAAGCCAGCGCAACCATCCGGATCGGCACTCGGACCGACGTGCGTGCCCATCTGGCAACCGCTCGAGCTGTTCACATACCCGGTGCCGAACGGCACGACCGAGTTCACGAAGCGGATCGAGAAGGAGTTCTGGATCGTGAAGTTCACCTGGCCGGTGGCGTTGTCCGCAGCGTGACCCGTGACCGCCGGAGCAGTAGATTCGAGTCGGGAGATGCTCATCATCGTGCCGCCGATGGACACGGTGATGGCGATGAGCAGGAGCACAGCGAGCGCCTTGTTGGACAAATCCACGTTCTTCACCACCCTGGGCCCGCACGGGACAACCCCGTCGAGCGCCTGTTATGAATACCTCGCCCTCGAGGAAGAGCGCTTATAAAACTTTCCATGGTGTCACAGCGCGCACGGCGAAACATGCCCATCAGGGACCACATCACCGCAACGGTTCAGGAGGTGGCACGCCCATCAGCGGGGGGGTTCGCTTGCGCCACCAGCGCAGGAGGAGATAGATGAGCAGCAAGATGAGCACGAGGGCAACGCTCATCCATACGAGCGGCGCGAGAGCGGCACGGCCGTGCGCTGATGCCCGCTTGGCGATCGGGTCGGTGCGCTCGGCCGTGACGCCGCCGGCGGTGACGGTGGCGCGCACGGTCACATTCGCGCGCCCTGTGCGCGCGGTGTCCACGTAGAGCCGCCTGCTAAACGCGCCCGGCGCGACGTCGAGCGCGCGTTCGATCGCCGCCGGTGTCGGCTGCTCATCAAGGAACACCGCGACATCGAGCGCGAGAGGACGGTTCCACACGATACGCCCGTCGATATCGACGGGCACGATCGCGCCGGTCTCCGCCACATCGTATGCGACGCTGTCGATGGCGATACGCGGCACGCCAAGCGCGATCCCTTTGGTTTGGGCGAGGACCGTGCCCGCGTACGGGACACGGAGCGTCGCGGCATACTCGCCCGGTTGCGCATCGTCAGGTACCGCATACCCGCCGCTTAGGCCAACGAACGCGCCCGGCGCGATCGTCGAGGCGGCGAGCTCGAGCGGCGGCAGCTCCCGCTCCCCGTCAGCGAAGCTGATGGTGATGGGGGCGGTCGTGACGCTGACGCGGCCGCGGTTCTCAAGCGAGATGGTCACGCGCGTATCGCCGGAGCCGGGATCCGGCTGCGCGTTCCAATCGGCGACCAGATACGCGTCAGGGTAGGGAATGCGCGCGATGATCGGGATCGCGAGCTCCGCGCGCGCGGTGATCGTGCCTGCCATGCCGGTCGGTGCGAGACCGATGATGATCTCCTGCACATGATCGCCCGGCGCCGCGTCGTCGGGGATCGTGAGGCGGCCCGCGATCACGACACCGTCTTGCGGGTGCGCGACCGGCGCATCGAGTGTGATGCCGCCGGCAAGATCGCCGCTGATCATGACCGTGACCTGCGCGGGATCGGTCGCGTCGAGCACGCGGATCGCGAACATACCGTCGGACCCCTGCGGGATGATGACCTGCGCGGGCGAGGCGCGCAGCGCCACGGCCGGCTGCGGCAAGAGGATTGCGCACAACACGAGCAGGAACGCCATCGCGGCGAGAGGCCCGTTCGCTCTGGCATGCGGTCTCATGGGGTCTGGCTCACGACGGCACGGAAGGTGAGGTTCGTGGTCTTCGTGCCCGGCGGTTCCGCGCTCGGGACGGTGATGTTCGTGTGGATACGGACGCTATCGGCCGCATCGGTGAAGTTGAGCTGACGGATGGCGGCCGTCGCGCCGCTGGGCACCGGCGTATAGAGGGTCTGGCTGCCCGAGGTGTTGAAGCTCCCCGTCTCGTTGTCCGCGATGCGGTACTGGAACGCCGCGTTCCCCAAGCCCACGCTCGTGAACGGGGTTTGCGACGCGTTGAGCGACACGTTCACGTACACGTTCCCGTTGTTCTCGAGCACCAGCGGATTCGGGCCGCCAGGACCGTCAGTCGCGTTGTTCTGGCTGAGCGTGAGGACACCGAAGTCGGTGACGTTGCCGGCGAGGCGGATGCCGATCACGGACGCGATCGTGAAGTTGAACAGCGTCGTGTTGCCCGAGCACCCGTCCACATCGCACGCGTTGACCGTCCAGTTGTACAGCTGGTCCACGCACAATTCGCCCACCGTGCGGTTCGTGGTCTGGAGGTTCGTGAGCGTGGATTGCACGCTGCACGCGCCCGGTGTGACGACGACGCTCAGCGTGTAGGTCACCGTGTCGCCGTCGGGCTCATCGGCGGTCGTCCAGCTGAAATTGACGGACCGCTCGAATACGGATTGGTTGTTGTGCAGCGGATACGTGAGGTTGACGATATACGGGATGGACGCGTTGACGTACGAACCGTTGCTGTAGACGGTCGAGCCGTTGAGTCCGGTGCTGTCGATGGGCGTGATGCTGCAGTTCCACAGGTCGTTCTTCATCATCTCAGAGCGGTTGAGCTGCCGATTATACGTATCGTAGAGCGTCTTGACCTCGGCGGCGGTGAGCGAACGGTTGAAGACCATCGCCTCGTCGACAACGCCTCTGAAGTAATAATTACTATATGTCGCACTACCGACGTAGAGCGGTTGTGCAGCGGATGTGATCGTCCCGCTCGTGGTGACGTTGTTCGCGTCGGCGACCCCGTTGAAATATATCTGCTTCAAGGAGCCATTATACGTCGCGACGACGAAATACCATGTGTCGGTGGAGAGGGCGGTGTTCGAGGTCAGTATCGAGCCACCCCAGTTATTGTTCGTCAAGAAACGCATCCGACCGGATTGGTCACCGTCGAAATCCAACTTATAGATCGCTTCCGTTCCAATCGGGCTGCCAGACCCGCTAAACGCCGTTGGTTTTATCCACACCGCTAACGTGAGTTGGTTCGTCGCCATACTCCTATTCCCCGCCTCGATGTAATCGTTCCCGTCGAAGCTGAATCCTCCGCCGACCCGACCGCCCATCGGGAGGAACGTCGCGCCGTTCACCGTGCCGTGATTATTCGCACCAGAGATATCGTGGGTCTGGTTCACCGTCACGGTGTCGTCATAGTCCATCGGCATGTTGAAGAGCGTCATACTCGTGCCGTTGCGGTACCAGTTGTAGTGGAGCGTGACCGCATCGCCGTCAGCGTCCGTCACCGAGCCGTTCCCGCATGTGAGATCCAACCGTTTCGTAGTATTGATCGGTGTGAGGTTCGCGTACGCGACCGTTGGTGGGGTCTGGCCGCCGATCTTGCAGCACACTTGGCGTTTGTAGAATGTCGGGGTCGCGACGTGCGCGTTCGTGAGGTTCGCATCTGCGCTCTCCGATGATGCGATGCTCAGGATCGACGTGCCCGTTGAGCACGTGGTGTCCTCGTACGTGCAGCTCACGTTCCCTGCCGTGACGTTGAGGCACGCGTAGTGCGCATAGCCTGTCTGGGTGCCCGCCTGGACGTGGCTGTCGGTCACGTTGAAGAGTTTCAGGACCGGCACGCCGTTGCCGCCGCAGGAGTTGTTGAGCGTACGGAAGCTGTCCGTCCAGCAGCAGACGCTATACGGATACGCTGCGCCGCTGTAATTCGCGAGCTGCGCGTGGCTGTTGTTTGGAAGCTGGCCTGTTTCAGAGCTGTTGAGGCGAAGCAGAAGCGTCTGGTTGGAGAGGCAAGAGGTGCGCACCTCGCAGTTGAGTGTCGCTGCCGACACCGCCGGCACGAGCGCGATCGCTACGAGAAGCGCGCACACGAGCAGGATACCGCAAGACCGCACCTGACCACCCACGGTCGGACCGCCCGAACGGGATTATTTAAAGATTGAGGTGGAGGATCAACAACGCCGCAGAAACGAAGTGAGGAAAAAAGAAGGAACAGCCTTTACCTGCGACTTAGTTGTCGCGGGGCGGGCGGTGCTTCGCGAAGCAATCGCGGCAGTACACCGGCCTGCCCTCGGTGGGCTTGAAGGGGACCTTCGTCTCCTGGCCGCAGTCGCTGCACTTCGCGTCGTGCATCTCGCGCGGGCCGTCGTTGAAGCGTCGGGGGCCGCCGCTGCCGCCACCGAAACCGCCACGGCTACCGCCGCCGAAACCACCACGTCCGCCATCTCCGTATGCCATTTTCTTTTCTCCACGGGCCTTCTCACCCGCTCGGAACTGTGGCCGTCCTTCCGCGTTTTCGGTCCTGTTGGGATCGTGACTGCTGAGAATTCCTGCCTTGTTCTGGAACAAAGAGCCCACAATCAGTATATAAAGCTATGCCTCTCGTCGAGGAGGATTCTTGACGAGTCTAGGGTGGACAGAACTTCAGCGGTTGTCGCCATCGTGCGCTCGAGCGGTCCCGTCCCTCGGCGCGAGCCTTGCCGGGGGTTCGGGGCGGAACATCCATTGGTTGCGCGCATAGAACGCGCGCCACAGCCGTTCGAGCCAGCCTTCCTGGCGATCGCGCACGTGGATGGCGGCCGCCACACCAGCGACGAGGGCGCCGAGCGCATCGATCATGAGGTCCGTCATGGTATCGGGCAGGCCGCTCTTTTGCATGTGCGTACCCAGCGACAGGTCGATTAGGTACTCCACGACCTCCCAGAGCGTGCCGATCGCGAGTGCGAACGAGAACGTGAAGGTCGTGACGAGGCCGGGGCTCGCGCGAGCGCGCGTCGCCTGCAAGAGCGCGCTCAAGAACAGGTAGCCGATGATGCCGATCACAATCGCGCTCGTGCCGTGCAAGAAGAGGTCCCACCACCAAAAGCGCGTGTACCACCCGTGCAGCTCTCCGAGGAACAGGGAGGCGAGGACGAACAGCGCGCCCGTGATCTCGAACGCCAACGGGAGGTCGATCACCCGCCATCGGCGCAAGAGCGCGGGCAGGAACGTGAGCGCGAGGGAGAGCGCGGCGATGAACAGCGTCATCCACGCACGGCTCTCCAATCCTGCGAGGAGCGCAGCGACTAGGATGCCGCGCACGATCAAGAGCAAGCCAGGGCGCAAGCGCGTGAATGGGGAGTGAAGAGATGCCATCCGCCATATTGGACCGGCGAGCCGCATTTAAAATACCGTCGGCAGGATACGGGATACGGTGCACTGCGTGGAGTTGCGTGGCCGGCCGCCTCAACGGCTGGCGGATCCCTTACGCAATTTTCTTGCGTGCCGCAAGCGCAGCACAGGGGTCCAGAACCCCTCGAACCAACCGCGTTCCGTGCAGAAGACCAGCACGCTCGTGAGGATGATGCTCGTCGCGATGACTGCGAGGACCATATTGACCACCTCAGCAGCGCCAGGGATAGCGGTCTGGACCGCGAACTGGGCGAGCACCGCTGCCGCAAGCCCTTTTGGGATCATGATTTCGAGATGCGTCCGATCGCGCACGGTGAGGCGTTCCTTGCGAAACACGAGCCACACCGCGAGCGGTCGCATGAGGTACAGCGCGAGCGCGAGCACAGCCCCATACACGAACACCATTGGGTGGGAGAGGTCGATGAGGATGCCGAGGTACACGAAGAAGAACACCTTCACGAAGAACCCGACTTCCTCGTAGAACCGTTTGGCGCTCTCGGAGATCACATCACGCACGATCGAGTGGGTCTGGAGGTGCTCTGGCGCCACACGGATGAGCTCCGCGGCGGCCCGTTCCTCCTTGTGCACGAGCCGTAGCACCGGCAGGGCGTTCCCGAGCACCAGGCCGAACGCGAGCGCGGCGATCGCGCCGCTCGCGCCGATGAACGGGCTTTCCACGACCGCATACAGTGCGATGACGACCGCCACCGTGACCATGTACGCGTCCGCGAGAGGCCGATAGTGGCGCAGGAGCCAGATCCACGCCACGCCGACGAGCGCGCCGACCACGATGGCGAGGGAGAAGCTCGCGAGGATCGATCGGACGACGTCCGACGCGTGGGCGTTGCCGGTCTGGATGATCTTGAGGACAGTGAGTGCGCCGACGATGCACAGGACATCCGTCAGCGCGCTCTCCATCAGGAGCGTGAGTCGCGCTTTGGGGCCAAGCTTGAGGTTGTTCACGAGCGGGATGACGATCGCGCTCGATGTGCCGCCTAGGACCATGCCAAGGAGTATGGCGTTGAGCAGCGGGAACCCGAACAGCAGCCCGATGACCGTGGTGACCGCACCTGAGAGGAGGAAGCCGAGGACTGTCAACCCCGTCGTGCGGGAGAGCGTGGCGATGAGCTCGTGGAACTCGACGTTGAGCGCGCCTTGGAAGAGGATGAACACGAGAGCGAAGGCCGTGAAGAGCGCCGCGCCATCGCCGAACGTCTCTGGAGTGACCCAACCAAACCCCCACCGCAGGAGCACCCCGACCAGGATGAGGATGAGGACATCGGGCACATTCGTCTTGCGGAAGAACTGCTCGCTGAGAAACCCGAGGAGGATGATCGTAGCGATGATCGCGAACGTCGAGACGAGATCCATCCGGCGATTGCCGACCGGACCCGTTCTTAAGCATTTCTACGAGGGCATCCGCTTGGCGGGCCGGTTCTCGCAGCAATTCCGAAAGAGTGATGAGAAACCTTTTTATCCTATCGACCAGCGCGCACGCAAGCATGGCACTCCTGCTCAACATCGTCGGCGGCATCATCTTCCTGTTCGTCATCTCGGCGTTGCGCGTGATCAAGCAGTACGAGACCGGTGTCGTGCTCACGCTCGGGAAGTTCACGGGCGTGCGCCAGCCCGGCTTGCGCCTGGTGTTCCCGGTCATCCAGACGATGGAACGCGTGGACATGCGCCTGCGCACCATCGATATCCCGCGCCAGCAGATGATGACGGAGGATAACGTCCCCGTGACCGTCAACGGCGTGATCTACGTCAAGGTGAACGATGCGCCGACAGCGGTGCTCAAGATCCAGGATTACGAGTATGCGATCGCGCAGTATGCGGAGACCGCGTTGCGTGACGTGATCGGCGGGATGAAGCTCGATTCCGTGCTCTCCGAGCGCGAGACGATCGGGGACAAGATACGCGAGATCGTCACGAAGGAGACGAAGGGCTGGGGCCTCATCGTCGAGCAGATCAAGCTCCAGGATGTCGAGGTCCCCGACGACCTCAAGCGCATCATGAGCCGCCAGGCGGCAGCCGAGCGCGAGAAGCGCGCGAACATCATCAAGAGCGAAGGCGACTACGCGGCGGCCGCGAACCTCGCGAAGGCGGCCGAGATCATGCGCAAGACCGACGGGGCGATGCAGTTGCGCACGCTGCAGACGATCGACGGCCTGGGCCCGACCGCGAGCAACACGGTCGTGATCGCGGTGCCCATCGAGCTCACGGACGCGCTGCAGAGCTACCTGCGCAAGAAGTGAGAGGTGAACGCGATGGCTGACCTGAATGCCGTCCTGCTCGCGGTCGCGATCGGCACGCTCGCGACGATCGTCTACACCCTGCGTTCGGTGGTCTTGATCGACCGCAAGGTCACGCGCTTGTGCGAACGCCAAGGGGTGAACCTGCGCGATATCGACGCGGAGGAGAGCAGGCCATTCTCAGAGCGCAAGAGATAGCCCGGTATGCCCGAACGATTCAGTTCGTGCGTGAGCGCAGGATGCGGTGGCCTGCGTTGCAGAATTCGCGTGTCACACCCGCAACGGTACCGAACCCGTTCGCCTCGACCATCGGGGACGCGGAGCCGCGCTCCTGCAGCGCCATCTCGCGTTCGTGCAGCCGGTACGCGAGATCCTCAAGGAAGCCTGTGAGCATCCCGGCGCGCAGGTCCCCATCGAATGTCTGGCGCGCGCGCTCGTGATGCGCGTGGTACATCATGACAGCGAACCCCTCCTTGATGACGAGCTTGAGGAACTCCCGATCCGGCGTGCGCGGTTCGCCAAGAGAGAGCAGGTAGATGCGCGAACCATCACCCGCGCCGGCGTACACATGCGACGCCGGGTACGCGTCGGCGAGCTCCAGCAGCTGCTCGATGCCGGTCCCCGTCATGAGATTCACCCCATCACGTCGGGTTCGTGCACTTCCGAAGCGAGCTCCCGCAGTTGGTGGATCAGGGCGGTTCGGCGCAGCTCGCGCACGATGCCAGAGAACGTGTTGGACGCCTCACCGATGCGGTCGGTGAGATCGAGGACCACCTGCACCTCACGCACCCGATGCGTTGGTGAGATCGCGACATACGCGCTGCCAAGCTCATCCAGGAGCCCTTGCACGGTCACGAATGCCTCGCGCGCACGCTCGTCAGGGATGGATGCCGGATCGATCAGGTCGTGGTGGCGTCGCAGCTGGGCGATCGCCCCATATCCGGAGTTGATGAACGCCTCATTGGGCATCGTGCGGTAGTAGCTCGCGGCGATCCTGATGCGTGTGAGCGCGGAGCGGAAGCCCTTCATCGCATAGCGGTCGAGCGCGTCCGGGTCGAGAATGTGTGGGGGTGTCATGGGAGTACCTCTGTTGAGCGCTATGTGCGGTCCTGGAACGCGCCGGCGATGATGAGGGGCAGGACGATCGTCGCATCTGCGAACACCTTGACGGTCCGCGCGTCAGGCAGGAGCTTGCCCCAGCTCACGGCCTCGTCAGGCCGCGCGCCCGAGTCTGACGCGTCGAACTCGGCAGCCGTGTTGACGTACACGCAGTAGTCCATGCCGTTTCTGAGCATGTTCGAGTTCAGGATCATGTGCTTGACGAGACCGGCACCCAGGATGAGCGCACCTGTTTTCTTCGCATCGAGCGTGATCGTGTGGAAGCGCTTGGTCTCTGCGACCAGGTCGAGCCTGAAGCCCGGGTGCTGGTGCTCGAAGAAGAAGATGATATCACCGATCGAGCCGTCCGTGATGACGGGGCAGAAGCACGGGATCTTGTTGCGCCACGCCCACGTGTAGATGGACGCGTCGTTGTCGATCGCCGCGCCCAAACGCCAGATGAGGTCGCCTGGAGTGTGCACGACGCCGGTCGCTTGCTGCTCGGCGAGCATCTCGGTGAGTATCGGCGTGAGGAACCGCTCGAACGCGGCGTACCGGTCGTTGGGGACGAGGAGGTTGCCGATGCGGTTGAGCCCCTGCTCGCGCAAGGCCGCACCGTCTTGCTCGAACGAGGCGACATAGAACGGACCGAGGCACTTGATGATGTCCTCTTCCACACCACCAGCGGTCGTGACGAGGACGTCGATTTCCTTGCGCTCGGCAAGCCAACGGATCAGCTCGCGATTGCCCGTCGAGACCTGGTTGCTCGTATAGCCGAGGTAGACGGTGCAGTCCGCATCCGCGCGCATCGCCCGGCAGATGCCGATCGCGTGGGCGAGGTTCGTCGCTTGCGCACCCGTAGTCGCGTACGCGTCAAGGATCTTGCGCACGTCGATCCCGCTGTTGGGGTCGAGACCACGCACATGCGGCAGCCCTTGCGGGTCGGAACCGACGTGGAACTCGTGTTCCCGCGCAGCAGCGAGCTTCTTGTCATCCATACGTGACGGAAGCCGGAAATTGTTTATAAATCTACGGGCGTCCCAGGCGACGACGGAAATCGGAAGGGAGCTATTAAATACTCCAACTTCACGTCGGGAAGGCATCTATGGCAGATGCGTTGCTCTTGCTTGGGGCCATCATCCTCATCGGGGTGGTGGGCAACGCGCTGTTCTCGCGCACACGCATCCCCGAATCCCTCTTCCTCATCATCACCGGGCTCCTGATCGGGCCGGTGCTCGGCATCGTGCCTAGCGCGTTCTTCAGCGAGAACCTCGGGTTCTTCGTGAGCTTCGCGCTCGTGATCGTGCTCGTCAACAGCGGCATGAACCTGGACCTGCGCACCGCGGTGCGCACGATGCGTGACGTGCTGCTGTTCACCGCGCTCGTGTTCGTGAGCACCGTCGCGATCGTCACGGCCGCGCTGCACATCCTGTTCGGCTGGCCTCTGCTGCACGGGATCTTCCTCGGGATCATCGTCAGCGGCACCACGACCGTGACGATCACGCACCTCGTGAGCCAGCTCGACACCGAGGGGCGGATGTTCCGGCGTGAGACGAAGGAGCTGCTCGTGCTCGAATCCATCTTCAACGACGTGACGGTCATCGCGGGCGCGTCGATCCTCGTCGCGATCATCGCGCCCCTGCATGCGAGCGCGCAATCGACGCTCACCATCATCTTCAACGAGCTCGCGGTCTCCGTCATCGTCGGCACCATCCTCGGCGCGCTATGGGTGCTCCTGTACGCGTACCGCCTGCACGCGAGCCGGCTCTCCTACATCTTCACGGTCGGCGTCGCGTTGCTGATGTACGCGATCGCCGAGTTCCTCGGGCTCAACGGTGCGATCACCGTGATCAGCTTCGCGGTTCTCGTCGGGAACTACCCGCTCGTGCTCGAGGCGTTGCATCGCGGCGTGCATCGCGCGAACCTGCGCAAGGCAGTCGACGCGATGCGCAAGACCGATGTCGAGTTCACATTCCTCATCCGCACGTTCTTCTTCGTGCTCCTCGGGATCGTCTTCGATCCCGGCGTGTTCCGCATCCCGCTCGTGCTGCTTGTCGCCGCGACCATCCTCGTGTGCAAGCTCCTCGCACGCCTCATCTCATCGCTGACGCTGGGCGCGCTGATCGCGCGCCATCGCGGCGACCACTCGATACGCACGACGCTCGTCGCGAACGGGTTCACCGCGACCCTCGCCGGTTTCCTCGGCGTGCAGGCGGGCATCGCGATCCCGCACCTCGCGGAGATCGTGCTCCTGCTCGTGATCCTCACGACCGCGACCGCTATCCTCAGCACCGCGGTGCACCAGATCATCGCGAGCCGTCGGCCATTGCCAAAGAGGGGGAGCGCCGCGGAGCGTGCGGCGGTCAGCGGTCGTCGCCGCCCACGCGCGCGAGCGCGCTGACGACCGCCGCACGGAGCTCGTCCTCGACGGCTACGAGGCCAAGGCGATGCACGAGCGGGATGCATCGGTCACGCACCTCCTTGATCCAGCGCAGCTGCGTGCCGCGTCGCAGCGATGCGGAGGTGAGGAGGTTGTGCCAGCGGTCAGCGATCTTGATGCGGTAGACGCGCGGGTCCTTGAGCGCGTACCGGTCCACCTTCTCCCAGGTGAGGCGCACGCGTTCCATCTTGTCCGGAATGGGCGTCTCACCCTCTCCCTTGCCCACTTCCGTCAGGGCGTCGACGAGGAAACGCACCGGTGCGCCGAAGCGTTCCTCGATGTCTGCCAACGTCACGGGCGTGTCTTCGACCGTGTCGTGCAGGAGGCCCGCGATGACCGTGTCCGCATCGCCCGCGAGCTCATCGATGAGCAGCTGCGCGACCGCGACGAGATGCGTATAGTACGGGCCACCCTCGATACGCGTCTGCGCGCCGTGATGCGTCTTCGCGAACGCGAGCGCCGCGTGGATGCGATCGCGTTGTGCCGATGGGAACCGGTCCAGCCGGTCGAGCGCGGCGGGGCGCAGGTCGGTAAGCAGCATGGCGGGCCTCACGACCGTGGAGATGCTTATAAACCCTGCGCGTCCCCCGCGGGCGTGATGGCCCAGACGGACGGGCAGGCGGGAAGCGAGCGGATCGTGCTTGGGATAGAGAGCACTGCGCACACGCTGGGCGTGGCGGTCCTGCGTGGTCGCAGCGTGCTTGCGAACATCCGCAAGCCATACACGACGGTGAAAGGGGGGATGATCCCTGCGAAGGTCGCGCAGCACCACGAGGAAGAGCTCCTGCCCGCGTTGCGGGAAGCGATCTCGACCGCAGGCATCATGTTGAGCGATATCCAGCTCATCGCATACAGCAATGCGCCAGGGCTCGGGCACACCCTGCGCATCGGCGCGACAGCGGCGAAAGCGCTCGCGCTGCGCCTCGCGGTCCCGCTCGTGCCCGTGAACCACTGCATCGCGCACCTCGAGATCGCTGCGCTCGTGACCGGCGCGCGCGATCCGATCCTCCTGTACGCGTCCGGCGCGAACACGCAAGTGATCGCGTACGATGCCGGACGCTACCGCGTGTTCGGCGAGACCCTCGACACGGGCGTGGGGAATTTCCTCGATACGCTTGCGCGCAACATGGGGCTCGGGTTCCCGGGCGGCCCCGCGATCGAACGGCTCGCGCGCGAGGCGGTGGCTGACGGGCGCATCCCGACCCTCATCCCCTTGCCATACGCCGTCAAGGGCATGGATGTCTCGTTCGCGGGGCTCGAGACGCATCTCGCGCGGCTCATCGCAGCCGGCGAGCACGACCCGCGCGATATCGCGTACAGCGCGCAGGAGCACGTGTTCGCGATGCTCGTCGAGGTCGCGGAGCGCGCGATCGCGCATGTAGGGAAACGCGAGCTCGCGCTGGGCGGCGGGGTCGCTTGCAACGCGCGGCTTCAGGAGATGTGCGCGGCGATGTGCGCAGCGCGTGATGCGCGCTCGTTCTGCCCGGAACGGGAATTCCTGGTCGATAACGCGGCGATGATCGCGTGGACGGGCGCGCTCATGCACGAGCGCGGCGGCATCGCGGTCCTCGTCAAGGATGCGGGGATCGACCCGTACGAACGCACAGATGAGGTGCACGTCACATGGCGCTGATACTCATCACCGATCTCGATCAGACGCTCGTGGACATCCTCGGGCATGTGGTCGAATGCCATCGCACGACCCTCGCCGCGCGCGGCGACCATCGGACGCACGCGCAGATCCGCAAGGAAGCGCGCTACGGTGACCTGCACGGGCTGCGCACGTCGCTTGGCATCGACGACAAATGGTTCTACGGGCCAGAAGGGGTCATACGCTGGCGACCGGATATCCAGGACTCGATCAAGGAGGGGTTCGTGCGTGAGATCGCTGATGCGCGCACGATGCTCGATCATGCCCGTGCGCTCGGCTATCGGATCGGTGTCGTGACGAACGGCGACGGGTACGAGACCGCGCACAAGCTCACGATCATCGGCATCCAGCACCGGACGGACCGCGTCAGCGGGCTTGCGGATGCGGTGGTGCACGGGGACGAGGTCCCGGCGCGCAAGCCGTCGACGGCACCAGCGCTCCTCGCGCTGGAGCGCCTGGAGGCGACGCAGGACGACCGTGTGCTGTTTTTGGGCGACAGCCATCATGACACGGGATGCGCCGCCGGCCTGCGCGCGCTCGGGTGGCAGGTCACCAGCATTCTCTATGACCATTACGGCGGCACGTACGCGCGAACAGTGCCCGGATGGGAGCATCGCGCCCGTACGCATAGAGGCGTGATGCGTCTGCTTCGCAGATTCGCGCAAGGGGAAGGGGCACAAGGCGGCAATCGTTGAGCGTTGCCCTTAACGGCCCTTCCTGCGTCGCAGCGGTCTCGTGGTGGCGTCGAGGACCTTGGTCGTCGCGTCGGCGGTCCGCGAGACCACCTCTCTCCCCACATCGACGGTCGTGTTGAGCGCATCCTTGCCCGCCTCGACGGTCGTGGAGATGGCGCCGTGACCAAGCTCGACGGTTTTTGCGAAGGTGCGTTGGCTGAAGTCCGCGAGGTACGTGATGCCGAAATTGTCGAGGATATCCTCCACCGGATCCTTGTCGCGCGTTGGCGTAGCGCGCCGTTCCTGCGCGTCGACCATGGAGAGGTCGTAGCGCGCGATCTCCGCCTCCGGCACGGAACCTTCCTCCCCCTTGCGCTTGCGCGCGATCTCGAGCGCTGCACGCAAGGCTGCTTTGGTGGTCGGGTAGAACCTGTCCTGCCCGATCTCATCAAGGATGCCGGAGGTGCGCAGGACACGCAGGACATCCGGGTGTACGGCAGCGAACAGCACCTCCCCGCCGGTCTTGCGATGCCTCTTCGCTGTCGAGAGGAGGAAATTCATGCCGGTGGCATCGATCACGGGCACATCGGCCATGCGCAGGATCTTGATGGGCTTACGCCCGCCAGGGGCCCACGCGATCTCCTGGTCGAACCGGCTCGCTGCGCCAAAGAACAGCGGCCCGTAGACGGTGTAGATGCTGATATCGGGGTGTTGGAACGCCTGCGCGCCGGCATTCTTGCTCTCGAGCTCCTCCAGATGGTACAGGTCGCTGATGCGCTTCATGAACAGGACCGCGGCAAGGACCGCACCGACCTCGAGCGCCACCGTGAGGCTGACGAAGATGGTGAGCAGGAGTGTTGCGAGCAGGAGCACGACATCGGAGAGCGGTGTCTTGAAGAGCCGGCGCAGCGCGCTCCAATTCACCATGTTATAGGCGATGAACAGGAGCAGTCCCGCAAGCGCAGGCAGGGGGATGATCGCGAGCAACCACCCGGCGATGAGCAGGAACGCGAGCAGGAACAGGCCGTGGAACACCGCAGCGAGGCGCGAGGTCGCACCAGCGTCGATGTTCGCCGCAGAGCGGGAGAGGGCACCGTCCGAAGGTATCGCCCCAAAGAGTGCGCACACGAGATTCGCGACCGATTGCCCGATGAGTTCCTGGTTCGAGTCGTGCCGCTTGCCGGTGAGGCCATCCGCAACGACCGCAGTCATGAGGGATTCGATCGCGATGAGGATCGCGAGGGAGAACGCGATGGGGAGCACGAGCTTGAAGAGATCCCAGGTGATGACTGGAATGTGCGGGAGCGGGATGCCCGGAGGGATGGGGGCGAGGTCGCCGATCGTGCGGACCGCGAAGTAGGAGGGGATCGCTATCGTGAGGATGGTCGCGACAAGGAGCGCGACGACGCTTGCGGGGATGCGTTTGCTGTAACGCGGTAGGATGAGAAGGATCGCGAGAACAAGCGCGGCAAGCAGGATCGAAGGGATATGCGCGTCCGGTACGGTCTGGAGCACGAGCCAGGCCTTGCGCGCGAACGATACGCCGGCGGGGTACAGCGGTTCTGTGCCAAGCACGTTCGCGAGCTGGCCAAAGAAGATGATCCCGGCCGTGCCTGCCATATACCCGATGATCATCGGGCTTGGGATGTACTCGACGACCTTCCCGAGGCGAAACACGCCCATGAGCAGCAGGATGATGCCGGCAAGCAGCGTCGCGAGGACGAGCCCGTCCGCCCCCGCGAGCGCGGTGACGGAGAGGATGAGCACGACCAGGCCGCCTGATGGCCCGCTGATCATGTACTCGCTGCCGCCAAAGATCGCCGCCAGGCCGGCGATGATCGCGGTGTAGATGCCGATGATCGGATCGATGCCGGCAGCGATCGTGTATCCGAGACCTAACGGGAGCGCGACGACCGCCGCGAGCAGGCCTGCGAACAGGTCCTTGCCGATCGTCGATCGGCGCTGCGAGAGCCATTCCTTGGAGAGCACCGCCCACACCATTATCGTCGGGAAGAGCCGTGATGATTTAAATATCCTGGGGTCGGGGGGCTATCGCGTCACGCACGCGCCCATCACGTGCCCGGCCAGCCGTAGAGGTCATGCAGGAGCGTGTGGATCCGCTCGCAAGAGACGGGGTCCCATCTCTGCGTGTAGCGGGCGTTCCAGATGATGTCCGGTTCTTCAGCGGTACGCGCTGCGGAGGCGGTGATCTCGATGCCATTGTCGGGGTCCAGTTCCGCGACGATATCCGTATCGCGCACGAGGTGCGCGAGGAACCCATCCAGGGTGATGCGTTGTTTCGGATGCCCGCAAGGCCGCAACGGCATGTAGGAGAAGAAGAAAGTCCCAGGCAAATCGGCAAGACCGCGTAGGAACGCCCGATGCCGTTCGGGATTGTTCCCGTTGTACGATGCGTGCTCAAAACGAGACACGGGGATGATTGGTGGAGAGGAGCTATTTAATCCTTCGGACGGTATGCTCGCACCGCGTCGGCAAATGCGCGCAACACCGGATCGAGCTGCGGCCGTGTCTCACGCTCTGGATGCCCCTGGAGGCCGACACACCAGTGCGCCGGGTCGTCGCGCTCGATGATCTCCGCGATCCCGCAGGGTGACCTGCCGACGATGCGATTGCCGGTCCCGGGCTGGTCGATCGCTTGATGGTGATGGCTGTTCACGATCACCTGCGGTGTGCCAATGTGCGTGGCGCAGCGCGAGACGGGATCCACCAGGACCGGATGCACCGCATCACCAGCAGTCACGGGGTCCTCCCAGTGGTGCTCCTCGTACCCGAGGTCCGGGAGGTGCTGGTGCAGGGTGCCCCCGGCGGCTATCGCGAGCGCCTGCGCACCGCGGCATAGCCCGAGATAGGGCAGGCGCTGCGGGAGGATGCGCTCGCGCAGGAGTAGGATCTCCAGCACATCACGCCGTTGTTCGGTCGCATCCGTCTTCGGATGGCACCACGTACCATACAGGAGCGGATCGAGATCGGCACCGCCGACGTACAGCGCGCCAGCCGCGTCCGGGAAGTCGGTGACGTGGTGCACGCCAGGCAGGAGGAATCGCGGGCGCAGGCCGAGGCGCTCAAGCAGCGGCGCGCAGCCGCGCGGGAGGACATACAGGCGCCCGCTTGCGGACCGGTCTTCACGCAACGGCACCAGCACCTCACGGGCGTCGTTCGCGTAGCGCACATCCGGAAGCTCAAGCGCCGTTGGCGGGGTGAGCGCATAGGCGAAAGAGAAGCTCCCATCCGGGTGTGGTGTGAGCGTAGGATACCGGTCCTTGCGGGGTTTCTTGCGCATCGCAGCGACGATCCGTACGGAGGGTATAAGAACGTTACCTTGACGCGATGCGCTCTTACGGCAAGGGTCCTTGCGACGGCACGAGACTGCCCCGGTAGCGGGTGTGCCGCGGCAGGAGGATCCCGAAAAGAGCTGCCTGAAAGCGCCTAGCGCAGGCGCTTGAGCGTCGATTCCTTGCCCTTCCAATCGATGAGCTCGTTCAGGACGTCGCGGATGGTGCGCACCGGCACGATGCGGATGCGCTTGAGCTTCGTCTCGTCGATCACGATGTCGCGCAGGTTGCTCTCGGGCACGATCACGTTGGGGATGCCCGCTTCGATCGCGGCCTCGACCTTCGCGGACACGCCGCCCACCGGCAAGACATCGCCGCGTACGCTCAGCGAACCCGTGACCGCGTAATCCTGCTTGACGGGCGCGTCCACGATCGCGCTGATGATCGCGATAGCGACCGCGATGCTCGCGGAATCGCCCTCGACCCCTTCGTGCGTCTGGAGGAACTGGACATAGATATCGTACTTCTCGCGCAGGTCCTCGCCGAAGTACGTCTTGATGATCGCGCTGACGTTCTTGACCGCCTCTTTCGCGATCTCACCGAGCTTGCCGGTCGCGATGATCTCGGTCGCCTTCCCGCCTGGCGTGACTTGCGCTTCGATGGGGAGGATGATGCCTGAGAACGTGGAACCGCTGCCTAAGACCGCGAGACCGTTCACGCGGCCAACGAGCTTGCCGGTCGTGAGGATGACGTCATACTCCTTCTTGCGCTCGATGTACTGGTCGGCGATCTGCTGCTCAAGGGGTCGTGCCGCGATCTTGCCGCGCTCGATGTGCGCTGGCTCGACGAGCGTCACGCCGTCTTCTGCCGCGACATCGCCTGCGGCGCGGATCAGGCCGCCAAGCTCGCGCAAGCGCAGCGTCAGATGGCCCTTGCGATGGGCGCGCTTTGCCGCCTCGCGGATGATGTACTCCACCGCGGCGCGGCTGAAGTGCGGGATGCGCGAGTCCTTCTTGACCTCTTGCGCGACGAAGCGCGCGATGCGCAGGCGGTTCTCCGGCGTGTCCGGCATAGACTCCTGCATATACACCTCGTACCCATACCCGCGGATGCGGGAGCGGAGCGCGGGGTGCATATGCGTGATCGTCTCCACATTGCCTGCCGCGACAAGGACGAAGCTGCAAGGCACGGGTTCGGTGCGCACCATCGCGCCTGCGGAGCGTTCGGATTGGCCGGTGATCGAGTACTTGCCCTCTTGGAGCGCGGTGAGCAGCTCCTGCTGGGTGTGCGGTTGCAGCGTCGCTATCTCATCGATGAACAGGACGCCCAGGTGCGCCTTGTGGATCATACCTGCGACGACACGTTCGTGCGCTGGCGTGCCCAGGCCGCCGGATTGGAACGGGTCGTGGAGCACATCCCCTAGAAGCGCGCCCGCGTGCGCGCCGGTCGCGTCGTGGAACGGCACTTGCTGGCGGCGGTAGTTGTCCACGATGATCTTGGGGACGGCCGTCTTCGAGGCGCCGCCCATCCGCTTTTGCATCGAGAAGGACATGCGCATGAGACCGAGCGCGAGGATGATACCGACGAAGAACGCGAAGAAGAACACCGCGCCGACGATCGCGCCGTGGATCTTCGTGTAGTAACTGAACGCCCAGTACGGCACGAAGAACAGGAGGAGGATACCGAGGATGGTGAAGATGAGGTCCTGGTTGCGAAACAGGTTCTCGCCAGACATACGGGCGTTCGTGAGAATATGACGCCCCTCGCCTGCCTTGACGCCACGGATGATCGGCTGGTTCTCGTCATCCGGGTTGGGAAAGCTCAGCACATCGATGAGCTTCTCCTTGGGCAGCATCTGCGCGAGCGCGAGGCCGAGCATGGACTTGCCCGTGCCGGGCTCGCCGATCAGGAGCACGTGGCGGCGTTGCGCCGCTGCCTTGCGCATGATGCGCACCGCATCCTCCTGGCCGATCACTTGCTCGATGATATTCTCAGAGACCGGGATGTCCTTCGTGGAGGTGTAGGAGGAGAAGTCCTTCTTCACGACCTTGGCGGGCGCGACGGTCGTGCTTACGGCCTTGGGGGCGCTCTTCGTGGCCCCACGAGCGGCCGATCCACGATCCTTTGACCTCTTTGGAACCCCCTTGCGCGCCATGGCGGCTGAGACCCGACCCGCATTTAAAAGGGTTGCGGATGTCCCCTCGGAAGAAACGGGATCGGAACTGCCGCTGGTGCGCACCAGAGGGTCACCGCCTAGGGGGCAGCGGCACGAACGCGCTCGTGCGCTTGACGTACGCACGATACTCCTTGTCTTTCGCCCACTTCGCTTCGAGCATCGGCACACCGCTCACACGCAGGAGCAGGAAGGTGAGCACCGCAGGACCAATCAACCCCACCCATCCGCCAGGGACGGCGAGCGCGACAAGACCGATGCCCCACCATTGGAGGGATTCGCCGAAGTAGTTCGGATGGCGCGAGTACGCCCATAAGCCGCGCGCCATAATCTTGCCCTTGTTGCGCCGGTCAGCCTTGAAGCGCGCGAGCTGCGCGTCAGCGACCGATTCCCACACGAACCCCTTGAGCCACAAGAGCCCGCCAAGCACCGCCACGAGCGGTATGCCCGCGACGGGGTTCGCGTTCACGACCAGGACCGGCAGGATGATGACGGCGAGGAGTATCGCCTGGAGCGCGTACACCTGCAAGTAACTGCGCCATACGAAGCTTTTGCCCCAGGCCTTGCGCCACTGCGCGTACCGGAAATCCTCCGGTTGCCCGCGCTTGCGCAACCACAGGTGGAGGTACAACCGGCACCCCCAGAGGAGCACAAGCGCCGTGACGAGCACTTGCGTCGGGGTCGGCGCACCAAAGCGCAGGAAGGACCACACCGCGAGCAGGATGAACCCCGGGCTCCACGCGAGGTCCACGATGCTGTTGTCGTCGCGATGCATCCCGATGAGGAACACGAGCGTGAAGAACGCGAGCGCGATGAGCGACGCGAGCAGGAACGGCGTGAGGAGCAACATCAACGGTATCCCGGGCCGTGACGGTATATATGGTTGCCGGAGGGTACGTGAGGCATCACGATACGCACCGCACGTGCCGCCTTGGCGTCAAGCTGAGGGCGCCGTATCGGGATGGCCCATGGGCCAGGGTCCCGATCAGGCGGTGCCCGAAACAGGCCACGAGCAAGAGCGCCGCGGCACGAAGAGCAGCAACGCACACCCGCTCCTGACCGGAACCGTTCCTACTGCCACCGGAGAGGTTCCGCCCCCGCGCACGGACGTGAGAAAAACCACACCGCACGTCCCGAACGCACGGATGCATGACGATTGGATCGTAGCGGGCGCACTGTGCGTGAGCGGTCTTGGGATCGCGCTGTTGCTGTTCGCGCTCATCTTGCTTGAACCGCCGACCACCGACATCCCTGGCGCGGGCGCGATGGCTGACGGCACGCCGCTACGCATCACCGGCGAACTCGTGCGCGCACGCACGATCGGCGAGCGCACCATCCTCACGATCAGCCAGCCCGCGACGATCGATGCGGTCGTGGATCGCGCGAACCTCACCGGTCTCGTGGCCGGCGATTGCGTGGCGGTGCGCGGCGAGCGCTCCTCGTTCGAGGGGAAGCCGCAGGTGAGCGTGACGCGCGTGGTGCGGTGCTGATCGGGACCTGGATGCTCCCGATCGCGGCAAGCCGTTTGGCCGCGGGAGTTCCGGTCTGGAACAGGCGCCAGAACACTCTTGTGAGCCAGGAGACCCATGCGGGATCCGAGAGATCGTAGAAGAGGAACGTGCGCGATGAGAGCTCACCAGGCCGGTACTTGGCGGGATCGAGCACCTCCTTGAGATGGATCACGCGATCATCGATCACGAGACCACGCAAGGGTTGCTCGCAATGACGCACCTCGATCGCCTCACGGCCAAGGCGCGCGTTGATGCGTTCGATCTCACGCAGGTTCTCGACCGTGGCGAGGTCCACGCGGCACACGACGCGGATCGCGATACCGGCCGCCGCGCGCTTCGCGAGCGCGTCGATGAGGCGTTCGCCATCCTGGACGCGGCGCACCCATGAGAGGTTACCGCTAAAGGAGAGGATCTGGGTCTGGGCGCCACGCACGAGGCCGATGAGATCGCGTTCGGGCGCGACATCCACGTCCGGGAACCGGTAGAGGGTCGCGCTGCGACGCTCGGGTGCCGCGTGCACGTAGATGTCAAACGGAGAGAAATCGGTCTTGGCACGCCCAGCGAGGATGCGCGCGAAGAGGCTGTCCTGGACCTCCGTCCCAGGGACGCGATCTCCGGTCACGAGATAGACGACCTTGAGCGCGCCGCGTGAGCCTTCACGGAACGTGCGCACCGCGAGGCTGCCTGTCTCCTGCGCGATCTGCGCGACGTAGCGGTCGGCTGTTCGCCAGTTGCGTCCGAGCATACGCGCGATCTCATCGATGCTGCGCGGTTGCGCGGCGACGAACCCCAGAAGCTTACGCGTGATGGCCTCATCGAGCATGGTACAACTCTACGGACAGCATTTGTCCAGTAAAAGGCATATTCTCTACAAGTATTAATACCTATTGATGGCCACCACGACCAGACACGTCATCACCGGCGGCCCCGGTGTCGGGAAGACCACAACGCTCGAGCTGCTCGCTGCGCGCGGATACGCGACCGTACGCGAGACGGCGCGCGACATCATCGCCGCGCAGCAGGAAGCGGGTGCGGACGGCATCCTGCCGTGGACGGACAACCTCGGCTTCCAGTACCTCGTGCTCGACACCCTGCTGCGACGCGAGCGCGAGGCGCAGGGCGATCCGGTGTTCTGCGACCGCGGCGCATTCGACGCCTTCGCCTACTGCAAGGTGTTCAACACCGGCGTCCCTGAAGCGCTCGAGAAGGTCGCGCAAGCGCGACGGTACAGCAAGGTGTTCCTGCTTGACCAGCTGCCCACCTACGTGCAGGATGCGCAACGCCGCGAGGACCCGCTCCTCGCCAAGCGATTGCACGAGGAGATCGGGAACGCGTACGCGAACCTCGGGTACGAAGTGGTGCGCGTGCCCGCGATCGGGCCGCAGGCGCGCGTCGAGTACATCATCGAACGCAGCGGTGTCGGACGCGGCACCGGAGCGGCAGATGAGGACCGACGGAGGATCGCATGACGTGCATCGAACGCATCTACAGCGTCTCCGCGCTCGTGGGCAGCGGCATCTGCAACGCGAACTGCGATTTTTGCGCGGGCAAGTACCTGCGACCGCAAGCCGCAGAGAATCCCGCATACCGCAAGAACCTCGAGGCGGCGATCAAATTGTGCGCGCGCTACGGCGGTTGGTCACTGTCGCTCACGAGCAGCGGTGAGCCGACATGCGATCCGGGCGCGGTGACGCGCGCGCTTGAGGTGTACGATGGTTGCGCGAAACAGGGCGCGTACTTCCCGAACGTGAACCTGTTCACGAACGGCATCCTGCTTGGGAACGCGCAGTACTGCGATCGGCACCTTGACGCCTGGAAAGAGCTGGGTCTCACGAACGTCGCGGTATCCATCCATTCCACCCATCGCGACGAACAGGCCAAGGCATACAACATCCGCACATACCCGGAGTTTGAGACCATCCATAGCAACGTCACCGCTCACGGCCTTGGCGTGCGCGGCACGCTGCTGTTGCGCAAAGGCGGGGTCGATACGGCCGCGAAGTACGAGCAAGCGGTGCACGCACTCATCGAGAAGGGATACGACAACCTCACATCCTGGCCGGTCGGGAATCCCGACGGGTCGCGCAGCGAGTTCACCCCATCACGGCTCGGACTGCTGGGCATCCGGCGTTGGTTGCACACGAACGCCAAGCTCTGCCACGGGCACGCGTGGGGCGGTGGCGTGTACGATTATCACGGGAACATCCTCCGATTGACGGACTACGTCACGAAACACGACCCGAAGAAGGACTACGTACGCCAGCTCGTCGTGTTCCAGGACGGCACGGTCGCGTACTCCTGGATCAAGGAGGGCGCGTTGTGCATGAAGTGAGCGCAAAGAATGAGGGGATCATATGGGAGACGCACTTTGGGATACTGAGAAGACGCAACGGCACGGGCTACGACGATGGAACGTGCTGATCGACGAGTGGGAGAGCGCGAAATCGGAGATCCTGCTCCATCCATCCGCACGAACGCTCAATCGGACGATGAGCCGCGCGGATGCGATCGCGCAATTCTTGCACGACATTGATGAAATGACGTTGAGCGCGATTATTGGGATAGACAATCGCGCACTATTCTCCGGCAGCGGTGCCGCACAGCTGTGCGCCGACCTCGCGGGATATCGGGAGGACCCGGAACGCGAGCACGAGATCACGTACGATTGCGCGATAGGTGACCGCGCGTCCAGGAGATTCGCCGACACGCTATCGGCGGCGATCACACGCATCGGTTGCGTCCCCGACACACACGCGCACGCATCGGACCTGGAGCATATCGCGTTCGAGCGCGAGGGTGAACGGGTAACGCTGCTGCGGGACACTCGTGGCGGCAAGCTCGTGCTCAAGCGAAAGAGCTATCCGCTCAAGAGCGCCGACGGAGGACCTGTGGCGCAAGAGGAGACCCTGCGCGACGTGACGATCACCGAGGCGTTCGACCTCCTCGGACGAGAGATGGCCGCCGGCCTCGCGTATCGTTGCTGGTGGCGCGAACGCAGCACGGCACAACTCTTCATCGATCCAAAGGACCTGCGCGTCTACGAGACCACGTTCGACACCATATCCCCAATGGGCGAGGCGCCAGCGATACACCGGATGGAGATAGAGTACAAGCATACGTTGCTCCCGAGCAGCGATCGCTCATACGCACCGCTCGACGATCGGCTCAGCGCGCTTGGCGATTCATTCAAGCGCGAGCTCGCGAACGACGGATACGTGTGCGGACGTGCGACGCGGACAAAAACCGCTCTGATCACGCGAACAAATGAGGAGCGCCTCCGCTGAATTTTCCGCCGACAGTCGGAATCATTCCGGTTCCGATGAGGGCAACAACATAAGCCGCCCGGGCATCCGGACACGCGTGCCCCTCGACGTCGCAGCGATCATCACGCTCGCCTGCTGGCTCGTCGCCGCCATCATCACCGGCATCCTCGCCGGCATCGTCACCGGC
>CAYNGK010000006.1:0-9642 GCA_964396935.1 uncultured Methanosarcinales archaeon
GCACCACGATGATGCGCTCGACACCCATGATCTCCAAGGCCATCAGGTGCTCGCGCGTCTGCGGTTGCGGACATAGCTCGTTCGCGCTCACGAGCAAGAGCGCGCCATCGATGATTGTCGCGCCAGCGAGCATGGTCGCCATGAGCGATTCGTGGCCGGGCGCGTCTACCAGGCTGACGGTGCGGACTGGCTCCGCCTTGACCCCATCCACCTCATCCTTGGTCGTGAGGGTGCCGTCCGGTAAGGAACGGATCGTGACGTCCGCATACCCGAGGCGGATCGTGATGCCGCGCTTGAGCTCTTCGGAGTGCGTGTCGGTCCACTTGCCCGATAGGCGTTCCGTGAGCGTGGTCTTGCCGTGATCGACATGCCCGAACAGGCCGATGTTGATCTCCGGCTGGATGCGATGCGCGCCTGGCGTTTTCGACTCCTTCTTGGGCTTGGGGTGCTCTGCCGCCGGTTCCTTGACGTGCTTCTCCTTTACGGAGGCATCCGCCTTCGGTTCCTTCTTCGCGGCTTTCTTCGCAACCATCAACGTCGGAGGATTTGCCCCCAGTTTAAATAGGTTCCGTGGAGGCGTTGGTAGGTAAGTTTTTTAGTTACTACTTATTAGAGATAAATTTAAATATTCATTGTGATTCGTGCTACCGTGGTTCGTCGTTCGATTGAAACGTTAGTTCCGCTCGGGTGTGCTGCGGCGGCGATGTGGATGTTTCTAATGTCGATGAAAGGTGAAGTGTTCTCTCGATTCGTTGACAAGGTCGCTGTCGAGAGATACGCTCGGGAATCTATGCCTCAACGTTTGGAACTTTTAGCGGACTACTTACGCATCGATACTCCGCCGTTACCTAAGATGGATTCGATGCCCCAAGCACCTCTGACTCAGGCCGGTGACTATGATGGCGTCAGTAACGTTCTTCGTATGAACTTTAAAGCGCTTTATGCTCCCACTACACCATTTTCGAAAGCTTTTGCTCATCTTACGTTCGAGCAAGATCGGTCGGCGGGTAGGGCCCTCGACCATGAATTGGTTCACTACCTTACCGATGTGATCGCTGAGAAGAACGATGCGGATACGTTTATGAAGACTGCTAAACCCAAAGATGTGATGGGTCGCCTCTTGCTGATTGAGGGCATTGCTCAGTTCGTAGAATCTCGTGGCGAAGATTGTGAAGCCCCGATTCGCTGGCCGACGTCCTGGAACTCGATAGATTTTTACACGTCGCGTATCCCTCTCCTCTACGAAGGTGGTTGTTCAATCGTAGCGCCGATCATTGAGAAGTATCGCGGTGAAGGAATCCGTTACCTGGTGCAGCATCCGGTGGCGTTCGAGTCGCCGCAACAATTGCCCAACTACCAAGCACGAGCGTTGCGAGACTTGGAACATATGGCGCGTGAAAATCTGTAAATTTCAAATGAATCCTCCCCGGGCTAAAGCCAGGGGTATCCGGTGCTCAAGCGCACTCAACACGCACTAAATTGCGGGGCATTCAGGATCCCACAAACGAATAGAAAAAGAAGAATACTTGTCTAGCGCTGATCGTGTTCATACTCCCACGTCTGGCGGTCGAATGCGTAGCGCATATTGTCGTTTGAGCGCAAGACGTCGCTTGCCGCTTGCTGGAGCTCGATTGACATCGGCGCATACCGCACGGAATTAAATCTGCTCCCGCAATTGGGATCGTTGAATTCATAGTATGCCACACTGCCCACTCCTGGTGTAACCAAACGGACGGTGTCTGCAACACCATCGTTTCCTGGTTGATTGCTTGCGTCGCAGGTGTCGCGGATCTCGATCTGACCGACGCGAGCGTAGGTCGACTGATATGCCTCTCGCGCCGGTTCCTTGCGCGGCTCTGCGCAGCCGACGAGGGTCGTCGCGCACAGGAGCGCTGCGGTGCTGTTGCGGATATTTTTCGTGTAATTCATAGGGTTCACCTCTTTTTGTTACCATTATATAGTAGAATCACAATATATTTATGTGTCGTCGGAAAAAGACGACATATGGATGCGCTGCGCGAATTCGGCTTGTCGGAGAAAGAGATCGCGGTTTACCTGGAGTGCCTCAAAACAGGCGCTACGAGCGCTCAGCGCCTCAGTAAAGCCACGCAATTACGTCGCACGACGGCGTACGACACGCTCGAATCCCTACGGATGAAAGGATTCGTCACGACGTTCGAGCGCGACAAGAAGATGTTCTTCGAAGCGGTCGACCCGCGTCGGTTGCCTGACATGCTCAAGGAGAAAGAGCGCAAGATCAAAGAGGTGCTGCCTGGACTGCTCGCGTTGCGCGCGACCGCGACCGAGAAGCCATCACTCCACCTTTTTGAGGGTTTGAAGGGCATTTACTCGTTGATCAATCAGATCTATGAGGAGAAAGAGCTCCTCCAGTACGGTTCCGCGCGCATCGGGAAGGCGATGCTCCCTTCCATCCCAGAATCATTCGCTCGACGTCGAGTCGAGCAAGGGATCACGTTACGTGCCATATTCGAGCGCTCGGCCGAGGCTCTTTTTCGGGTAGAAGATTCTGAGATCGCGAAAGTAACGAAGCTGTGTTTTATCGATTCGTTCGCGTCTATGCCGACGATCACGTTCATCGCCGGCGACAAGGTCGCGACGCTCTCGCTTGGCGGCGAACTTCTGGGCGTGCTGATCGAGGACAAGGAAATCGCCCAGACGCAACGGATGATCTTCGAACTGCTCTGGGCGCAAGCGAAGGAGTGAGTGGCTCTTCGTGTTGAACTGAGAATCGTGAAAAAGGAAGGAATTGCCCGATTTTACCAACCACCTCGGGCCACGGTGAATCTTCCCCTGCGCGGCTTAGTTTTTGGGGGGTTTGGGGGGGTAGTCGTTAGAAACCGCGCCTGGGTTGATCGTGATGCTTTGTGTGTCTCCTCCGTTTGTGATCTGTGAGTGGAAGGAAAAGAAAAAAAGGGTCGGTTCTCTGTTACCAAGCCACCGTGTTACCAATCCCGATCTTGGCATGCTGTCGTCGCTGTCGACCCCTTTGTCACCACCGTTGACTATCAGTAGAGGACCTCGAGACCGAGATCCTCGTTGAGCTGTTTGGACGCTGCGCGGCGTTGCGCCGTGTGCTCCTTACCCATGATCCAGGGGCTCTTGACCCCGGTGATGATGGTCATGACCGTCAAGCGGCCCTTCATGCCGTCGACCACGCGCGCGCCCCAGATGACGTTCGCGTCCTGGTCCATGCTCTCCGTGACGATCTCGC
This sequence comes from uncultured Methanosarcinales archaeon, assembly GCA_964396935.1. Taxonomy (GTDB): domain Archaea; phylum Nanobdellota; class Nanobdellia; order Woesearchaeales; family UBA525; genus UBA525. Next base: position 3,233 of record CAYNGK010000006.1, read on the forward strand.
CCACGCGGGCGACCTCATCAAGGGTCATATCCTCGCCACCAGTCACGTGGATGATCGCGCCGGTCGCGCCCTCGTAGCTGATGTCCAAAAGCGGGTTCGCGAGCGCGCCCTTGACTGCTTCCTCGACACGGTTGTTCGTGTCCGAGGCTCCTACACCGATGGCGGCCACGCCGCCTTGGGTCATCACGGCCTTGATGTCCGCGAAGTCCAAGTTGACCAGGGAAGGTACGGCGATGATCTCCACGATCCCCTTGATCATCGTACTGATGAGCTCGTTCGCGACCGCGAACGCCTGGTTGACCGGGAGGTTTCCCGCGATCTGGACCAGGCGGTTGTTGTCGATCGCGATGACCGTGTCGCTGTGCGTGCGCAGCGCCTGCAGGCCGAACTCGGCCCGGTCGATGCGCGCACGCTCGATCTTGAAGGGCATGGTGATCGTGCCGATCACGATCGCGCCCGCTTCCTTGGCGAGCTGTGCCACGAGAGGTGCCGAACCGGTACCCGTCCCGCCACCCATACCGGCGCAGACGAACACCATATCGGCGTTCTTGAGCGATTCCTTGATCTGCTGCTGGCTCTCCTGGGCCGCTTCGCGGCCTTTCTCGGGGAACCCGCCAGCGCCAAGACCACGAGTCGTGTCGCGGCCGATCAGGAACTTCTTGTCCGCCTCGACCAAGTCGAGGTGCTGCTTGTCCGTGTTCATCGCGATGATCTCGGCCCCTCGGACTCCTTTCTTGTAGAGCCAATTGACCATGTTGCTGCCGCCGCCGCCGCAACCGATGACCTTGATGTTCGCGGATCCAACCTGGAGTCCGTCGCTGGTGTAACTCTGTCCGCTTGCGATGTCCATGTGTTCCCCTCTGGAGTGTCCCTGTACGCGGAACAGAGCTTCATCAGGTCGCGTATAGCGCTTCCTAGAGGCCCTCTCCCGTTCCCGCCAGGCCCAAGAACGACCGCCGTTGGGCAGTCGTTGCTCAAACCTTTTAGTCGCATATGCGAATGAACCAGTATATAAAGATAGTTGTTGTTGAATGTAGTGGTGTCGAATATAGATTCTCAAAACAATTTCTGCGGAAAGTATTCACTGCGTGCCGTCGGGAGCGGCCAGCGAGGCCTTCTCTAACAGCACCTTGCGTTCGCCAGGGTACAACCCCATCGCCGTCATCTGCGCATACTGTTCTGGCGTGAGCGTGAGATGGATGATGCTGAAGCCGAACGTCTCGCGAACACCATTGATGGCATCCTGGACCGCCCCGGCGGGGATCCCGTCGCCGATAAGCAAGATGCTCGCGCGATCCTTCGTCGGCTTACCTTGCAGGACAACCTCGTGGATACCAGGAATGGGCAAGCACAATTCCACGAACTCCTCCAGCGCCCCGCGACGCACCTCGATGATGCCCTCTACGAATTTCGATTCTTTTCCTTGGCCGTACTGGTACAGCTTCATCCGCTTGATCTTCTGGACCTGGATGATCTCCAGGAGCACGAGGCGGTTGATGATCCGAAACACAGTAGCGATCGGGACACGGGTTGCTTTCGCGATCTCCCGCAAGTAGTATTGCTTGTCCGGGTTCGCGGAGAGATGGCGCAAGACCTGGAGGGTCTTGCGGTCGAACAATTCCTCCAAGATCTTTCCCGGCTCCATAGAATGCGTTTATAGACGCCCAGATATAAAGTTTTCTCTTTTGAAATGCTGTTCCAAAAATGAAAACTAAAATTTTCACCACCAGACCGCACCAGGAAACGCAGAGCGTTCCCGCATTCTCCACGAGAAACCGAGGGGTTCCACCCCAACCACATGATACGACAACCCCGACCAACAATATCTATTCCATGAGGAAAAGAAATAACCCCGCACCCCCAAATCACCCCAAGCGATCCAGCCCCAGTATACGATTTTCCACAAGAAAAGAAGGGGTTCGTTTTCTAAAAAAGACGTTGTTTTCCTCTAGGTAATACAATCGATGCTGTTTTATGTGAACACTACCAATGTTCTGCGGATGGCAGGCACTAGCACAAGGATCACGGGGCAATACATCATCGAATTCAACACCCCATACACCCCCAACCGCACAACATTCCTGGAGTGGTTGGCTGGAAGACAGGATCTCGCGGTCTTGGATCCAGGCACGAGCGAACGACGACTGCTTCTGGAGGCCCCGGAAGGGTACTTCCCGAAGCTCACCGAAGGGGGGACGTGCCAGGTCCCAACAGAGCTTTCAGAAGTGGTCGATGGCATCTTCGAGAACTACCGGCGGCACCTCCCGAACCCACGGCCCACACCCCGTTAGGCAGTGCGTTTCTTCCCCTTTTGGGCATCGAAGATGTCAAGCACATCCGAGACCGTACTCGCTTCCGTTGCGCGCCGATCCGAACGGACCCGCACCACCCGCGGGAAGCGGAGCGCGAACCCGGAGGAGTACGAAGGGGATTTCTGGATCTCTTCGCACTTGACCTCAAGCACGACCTTCGGCCGGACCGTGACCTCCTTACCGGTTTCGTGCGTGACGAGCGGCTTGAGCAGGTCCGTCATCTCCTGAAACGTTGCCGCTCCCTCCTCATTCTCCAGCTCCTTCAGGCCAGTACCCACCCGGCCGATCTCCACGAGCTCACCGTCATCATCAACGACCGCGAGCGTGAAGGAGGTGAACCAGCCCGAGCGCTTCCCCTCCCCCCACTCTGCCCCGACCACCACGCAGTCAAGGGTATCGAGGGTCGGTTTGAGCTTCACCATGAACCCGACCCGGGAACCGGGCTTGTAGGGCGCGTCAAGCGCCTTGAACATCAGACCCTCATACCCGGCCGCGAGCGCCCGTTCGTAGTACGCCCGCGCCTTCTCCTCCTCATCTGTGCGCAGGAGGTCGCTTGGGCGCAAGCGACCTTTGACGATGGGGACGAGGTGCTCGAGCGCCTTGCGACGCTCTTGCCAGCCTTGGGTGTAGACTGGGTCCTTGCCAAGCAAGAGGAGGTCGAACACGTACACCTCGACCGGGAGCTCACGCATGAGTTGGTCGATGTCGTACTTGCGCCGGATACGCTGGCTCACGTGTTGGAACGGGACGTGACGTCCTGTCTTCGGGTCGACCCCGACCGCTTCGGCGTCCAGGATGCAATCATGCGCGATGTGCTCGCGGATGACTTGGACGACGTCCGGGAATTGCTCCGTGACGTTCTCGAGCCGGCGCGTGAAGAGCGTGACCTCCTTGCCGCGCTTGTGGATCTGCAGGCGGAAGCCGTCGTACTTGAACTCGAGCGCGGCCGGCTTCCCGACCCGTTCGAACGCATCCGCGAGGTCGGTCGCGCGTTGCGCGAGCATGACCTTGGTGGGCGCTCCGATGGTGAGCGCGACCTTCTCCAGGCCCGCGAGACCGTGTTCGCGCACGGTGAGCGCGGTCTTGGCAGCGTCGTTGGAGCGGTCAAGCGCGTTCTGGACCGCGTCGGTCCACGCGGTGACCTGTGTCGCCGCCCCTTCAGGCCACGCGCCTTTCGCCGGGTCGTACCGGAGCTGCTCGTGGCGCTCCAGCGCGTGCCACACGATCGCGTCGCGGACCGACCCGTCCGCGATCCCGATGCGCAGGTCCTCAAGGAGGATGCGGATGAGGAACCGGGCCTCGTCTGGTGAGGCATTCCCTAGGAGCTTCGCGATCATCTTGAGCTTGGTATCGACCGAGCCAGTCCCTTCGATCGTGGCGAGCTTGCGCACATCGCGCAGCACATCCGCGACCGTGAGGTCCTCGCGCGCGAGGGTGGCTTGGGATTTCTTACCCACAAGACCGGCCGCGACCACCCCGAGGTCTCCTTCTTTCTTGAAGCGCTTGAGAACGTCAGCTTCCGAAGCGCCGGTCGCGACCACGACCGCTTTGATCGCGGTCTTCTCGCTGATCCCGATCTGTGTCTTCTCCCACTCCGGGAATACCCGGCCCTTGAGGAGCATCATCACGCTCTCGAGATCCTTGTCCGGGGTCTCCTTGAGCAATCGCTCGAGGATCGCGGTCTTCTCCAGGCGTTTGGACGTCTTGCTGATGTCCACGTACGCCTGGCAGAGCGTGGAGAAGCGCATACGGCTGGACGTCAGGGCACCGCTACTTATAGGTTACGGGCGAGAAAAACACGCAAGGTATCCTCGATGAGGGACCCATAGGAGACCGTCGGGACCTGCGCGACCCGTAAATTCCGGTACGATGCGTCCCCATCCGTCTCGAAGATCTTCTTGGGCAACCCAGCCACACAAGTCGAGCAAACCCCAAAGAGCTTCTGGAGGCTGCTCATCTCACCGGCAAGGTGCGCGATGGGATCCCGCGCATGCTCCTCGTCCGGTATCTCCAGCAGCACGTCTGCGTTGCTATAGTGCTGCAGGCCAAGCTGTGCGCTCCCGAAGTGCGCTTGAGACGTGAGTGACGCGGGATAGATGAGCACGAATGGGCGTTCCGCAGCTGCTTTATTGTACTTGAGAAGTTCCGGCAGCGCTTCGCGCGTCGGACAATACACCAAGGCATCGCAGCGTTTCTCACCCTGGCCACTCACAGTATGGCCGACATACATCGGCCGGACATCGCTTGGGATGGCCGGGATGAGCGGCGCAGGGACATCTGCAATCTGAACGACGCCGAACTGAAGGGCATCACCCACCACTGAGGCAACCCATTCGACATACTGTGGGGCGCCGATGGCAAGCTCGAGCGTCTTCAGGCGACCGCACAAGTCGTGGAGACTGTGCTTCCTGATGGCGGTGATCGAGTCTGGGCAGAGCGTCAGCCTGCTCTCCACCATCGCACCGTCCGACAAACCCTTCTTTCCATACCGGAACGCGAGACCGGAGACCTTTTCGGTGTCAAGCTGCAGGGAGTTGCGCTGGTGATGCGCAAGGAAGAGATCCAGTTCTCTTCCACGAGCAGCAAGGATCGCGTGCAGGTCGCCATCATAGAGCGCGACGGTATCCGCATCGATGCGGATGCCGCCCCGGCTTTGCACCCCGCCACCGAATCCAAACACCACATTCACCATGGGTTCGCCGTGTTTTGCGGTTGTGAACGCGAAACCGGAAAGCGTGGAGGAGAAGTAGTTCTCTCTAGCGATACCCAGCACCGGTTGCAGGAGCACACCGACATCATCGCCGAGTTCAGCACCGGAACGGTAGGCGCGGGCGTGATCGCTGAAGTAGCTCTCGATGACCTGGAGCAGTCCGGCGCTGAGACGAGCGGCAGTGGGAGGCACGACCTTGCTCTCATAGACGCCCGTGCCGTTCGCGTCACCGGGTCCGCTTGAGCGGACCGCGATGGGAGAGCCGTTGAAGCGCGTGGAGATGAGCGCAAGCGCATCATCGATGAAGGGCGGCAACCTCGTGAGGGAGGCGCCACGCTTGCTCGCATCAGTTATCGACGTGTTGTTGAGCTTGAGGATGCTCTCCAGAGCATCCGACGCGAGAACATACGTCCGCGGTATGGTGAAACCCGCAAGAGCCAGATCCGCTTCTTTTAGGATGATGTGTGTTGCCTTCTCACCCACATTGCCAGATCCTATCTGCGTGATCTGCTCCGAGTGGTGTTGGGTGTGCGTCGGCAAATACGGGTGCGCCATACCTGTGATACCGGCACGCGAGTATATAAATTTAACTCCTAAATAGTAGTTAAAATACGAGGATTTATATACTCTCCCGATAGAAAAGGGAGTATGACCGCCGTACTGCTCATCAACGATGCACAACGTGAGTTCTACGACACCACCACACAGCTTATCAGATATGGTGCTGCGTTCGTTGACGAGCAGGCAGCGCAACAGCACCGCAGGGCGATCGCAGCCACCGTCGGAGCGGCTAAGCGCGCAGGCATCCCTATTCTGACCATACTCGTGCCAGGAGCGGGAGAGCTCATCCAACCGCTCGACGGGATGCTCGCGGACACGCCAAGATATGTGAAACCGACACGCTCCACGACAAGCGCACTCACAGGTGTCGGGACGTTCCACCTGACCCCATCCCACGCCGGCCGGCCATGCACGCTCGCCACTCTTCTCGAACGCGCCAAGGTCACGCGCATCGGCATCGCCGGGCTCTACACCTCCGCGTGTATCCGCGATACGGCGGATGCGCTCAAAGGCACATACCCGCTCGTGACGACCGAAGCGCTCCTGCTCGACTGCGGCCAGCGCAAGAGCATGCCCGCACAGGACCGGCTCCTGTACGAAGGGATTGGGGCATTACGAGAGAACCCGCTTGACGTCCTACGCGAACTCGAGTGCGCCACTGGACAACCACGCCCCAAATAGTTTTATAACCGCTCGCCCGTAGCCAGCACCTATGGGCCTCTTCGATAACGTGCTCGCAAGCGGACAATCACTCATCCGCAACGAGGTCGCGCTCGACTACGATTTCCTCCCGAAGATCCTCCCCTACCGCGAGAACGAGCAACGCT
>CAYNGK010000006.1:9652-23394 GCA_964396935.1 uncultured Methanosarcinales archaeon
CCGGCCGCTGCTCCAGAAGCGTTCCGGACGCAACGTCCTCATCCACGGCCCCCCCGGCATCGGCAAGACCGCCGCGACGAAGGCGGTCCTGCGCGATCTTGAGGAGTCGACCGACGAGGTGCACGTGGTGTACGTGAACTGCTGGCAGGCGAACACCACGTACAAGATCCTCCTTGAGGTGTGCGACCAGCTCGGGTACAAGTTCACCCAGAACAAGAACACAACCGAGCTGATGAAGACCGTCGCGAGCATCGCGAACCGCTCGGCGGCCGTCCTCGTCTTCGACGAGGTGGACAAGGTAGAGGATTTCGATTTCCTCTACCACATCCTCACGGACCTGTACACGAAGACCGTGTTCCTCATCACGAACTACAAGAGCTGGCTCCTCGAACTCGACGAACGCGTCAAGAGCCGTCTCACGCCGGAACTCGTCGAATTCAAGCAGTACAGCCCCACCGAGACACGCGAGATCCTGCACGCACGCGCCCAGATCGCGTTCGTACCAGACGCGTGGACGGACGCCGCGTTCGACGTGGCAGCCGCGAAGGCGGCCGACTTCCGCGATGTACGCGGCGGCCTGTTCCTGATGAAGAACGCCGCGCTCGAGGCGGAGAGCAAGGCAGCGAAACGCGTGGAGCTTGCGCACGTCCAGACCGCGATCTCGCGCATGGAGGAGTTCTTCACGAAGCATCGCGAGGAGCTCGAGGACGAGACGCGCAAGATCCTCGACGTGGTGCGTGAGCACTCCGGCAAGCGCATCGGAGAATTGCACCAGATCTACCAGAAGCTCGGAGGCACGTGCAGCTACAAGACGTTCCAGCGCAAGATCACGCATCTGGAGCAGAACCGCTTCATCGCGACCGAGAAGTCCGGCGGTGGCGCTGGCGGGAACACCACCATCATCAAGCGCTTGAGCGATTACTGATCGTCGTTAAGGCGTTTTATCGACGAGCGCGCGATCGGCGATTGTACACGCGGCTCAGGCGCAGGTGGGTCGCGCAGAAGATACTCTTGCCCACACGCCTGTTGCCGCACTTGACGCATTCGCGGCTGTGCTTGCGCGCCACGTAGAGACGCTTGCGACGCGCATTGAACGCGTCGCGGTGCAGCCAGTAGAACTTCGCGAAGCGGTTCTTGAACGCGCGCTTGACTGGCCGGTCCACACGGCGCAAGACGCTCACGCGGCGCTTAGGCGCGGCGCGAACGACACGGCGCACAAGTGCGCGACGCTTCGGTGCCGGCCGACGGACGGCCTTGCGTGGCGCGGCGCGACGTACGACCCGGCGAGCAGGACGCGCGCGAGCACGCACGACTTTACGCTTGAGCGTAGGCCTTGCCACCTTTCGCTTCGCTTTGCGAGCCACAGTGGCAGTCCCCCGGTGGTCACGGTATAAAAACCTATGGTCGGACGCGGCGGTTTTCGGTCACGCGCGCGAGCGCATGGCGAGCACAACCACTGGACATCCTCGCGCGAGCTATTTAACCGAGTCTCCCGACGATAGAAGCACAACGAGGTGAATCCCATGAACCCATCCCAACCCACCAGCAACGACCTGCGGATCATCGAAGACCTGTTCCTTGAGCAGATGCGGCTCCTGACGCGTGTCGCGAGTCGCGACCCCATGCGCTCCTTTGACCTGCAGTGCAGCGAGGTGCACGCATGACCCGCGACACGTACGCCGCAGAAGTGCTGCGTTGCCTGCGCGAGAGCGGGTTGACCGTCGACGGTGAGGACGCTGCGGTGCACGCCGCACTCCTCATCTGACTCCTATCTTTTTTCCGCTTCTTCCTCGAATTCGACGATCTCGATGAACGCGGCTTCACTCGTCTCCTTCTTCTTCGGCTTGATCGCCGGCGCATCGGTCGCTTCGACCTGCTTGAACATCTGCGACATCTCCGCATCGGTGAGCGACGCATCCTGCAAGAGCTGATTGAGCGTAGGCGCTTGCGTTGGCGGCGATGGCTGCTGCGCGGGCCCGTCTTCGCTTGAGAAGGAGATCTTCATGAACGGCGTCTCGATCGTATCCTCGGCGGGCAGGACAGGAGCCGCCGGTGCGATGGGCGCAGATGTCGACGAGATGGAAGGCGTTCCTTTGCGACGCGCGATCGCATCCTGCAGGACACGGAGCGCCTGCTCGAGATCCTCGAGGGTGTCGTGTTGTGTGTCGAAGGTGATCTGCACCATTGTCGACCAGCCATGCGTCAGGAAGATATATAAGCATTCCGAGACCAAAAAAATAGTCACTTACAAGTGGTTAAAATAGAAAGATTTAAATATGCTGTGTGCGTAACAGGAAGAATGGCTTCCGTGACCAACACACCCATACCCATCGCCTACGTCCTGCGACCGCTCTTTGGCGGCGACGGCTGCCTACGCGATTACTCCGATCGCATAAGCCGCCAATTCCTGAAGAACCCGAATTTCCACAAGCTCTACGCGGAACTCACCGAAGAGGAACGCGTACGCCGTGCACAAGATGGCGCACAGAACATCCTCATCTCCGAGATCCAGATGCACGGGATGGATTACACCTATGATCAAGCGAACGATCGCGGCGTCCTGTTCGTGAAAGAGGAACGCCATATCCCTATGGCGCGTAAGCGCATCGATAACCTCGCGACCCGAGTCGCCAAGTTGTGCGGCAATCGCCTCAGGTATCAGTTCGCGGAATGAGCAGAACGTCGACGCTCACTGGAACAATTTCTGGTAGTTGAAATAGATCGCGTTCGCGACCTCCACAGGGTCCATCCGCTTGATCTCGGCGACCGTGGCGATCGCATCGCGGATGTGCGCCGGCTCGTTGCGCAGGTCCTTCATCGGGCCCATGTAAGGCGCATCCGTCTCCAGGAGGAGCTGCCCCATCGGCACGAGAGCGGCATTCTCACGGAACTGCTGATTGCGCACGACAGCAGTCGGTATCGAGAACGACAAGCCCATCGCGATGCCACGCTCAAGCAGCTTCCTGCTGCCGCAGAAGCAGTGCATCACCGCGCGCGTCACACCCTCCTCCTCGAGGAGATCGAGCACTTCCTTCTCCGCCTTGCGCGAGTGGAGGATGACCGGCTTGCGCAAGGCCTTCGCGAGTTTCAGGATTGCGCGCAACACTTCCTGCTGGCCTTCGAGGTCATCGCTCTCCTGCAGGTCGAGACCGACCTCACCGATCGCGATGATGTCACCAGCATGCTCCTGGATGAACCGTAGGGTGTCCACGACCGACACGGTCGTCGAGCGCACGTACCCGTCGCGCACGCGCACGGCAGCCGCCTCGCACGGGTACAGGCCCATCGCGACCTTGATGGTCGGGTCGAGTTTCGCAAGCGCAAGGGTCTTGACGTTCGACTCGTGGTTGAGCCCTTGCGCGATCACCGCGACGACACCGTTCGCCTTCCAGCGCGCGATCACGTCCGGCAGGTCATCGGCGAACCGCTCGTGGTCCAGATGCGCATGCACATCGACGAGATGCATGGGTGACACGCATCCCGGGCTGTTCAAAAACCTTTGCGTCCTTCAGGGATGTCGAACGCGAGCAGCGGCAAGCGAGCCATACGCCGCACGAGCGCGGCGTCGGAAGGGATCATCGTGGACGGCAGTCTCGATGGCAAGCGCCACACGGCCCGCGAGCCGTTCGCGCTCGTCACGCGGCAACGGACCACGACGAGCAGGAACGCATGCGCGAGCCCATCGGTCGCGGCGAGCCGCTCGACGGCGACATTGCCGATGGCGAACGGATCGACGGTAAGCCCGGCCTTCTCGCTCGCGATCCGCACTGCGGCGTCAGCGAACGTCTCGCCCAAGCGCAACCGGCCGCCAGGCAAGCACGGCCTTCCCGCGTACGGGCGCATGATCCGCCGCACGATGGCCACCTTCCCGCCCCGTTGCGCGGCGACCAATACCGTCGGCAACGGCGTCTCGCTGGGTACGCTCGATCCGAGCGCAGTGAGCGTGCGTTGCCCTCGCGCGGTGAGGGCGTAACCGCGCGCGCCCTTCACGAGCAACCCGTCGCACACGAGCGCACCGATATGGTACGCGACGTGATTCGATCGCGCGCCAGACGATCGTTCGAGGGCGGTGAAAGATAACCGTTTCGCACGCGAGAACGCACGCAATATCCGCTGCTGCAAGAGGTGCGTACGCATATACGCGTCGACGTCCGTGCTTCTTTAACTACTTTCCTCAAGTATTCTTGAGGAATCACTCATATATCCATTCGGACGAACGACACCATATGAAACAGCCAAAAACACCTGAACAACGCACCAACCAACTGCAGGCCCTAGCAATCCACCGAGGAATCGCGGAAAAAGCGTATGCGGTCGCTCGAGATCTCGGCAGTTGCCTCGGCGAGATTGCGGACACCGATGTGCCGTGCTGGGATTCCGGCGACGTGTGGTTGACGCGCTATTCGTATGAGCGCGACGGGCTGCGAATAGATGCGGTGCATCGAGCATATGAAGATGCGAGAACTGCGCATTGCTCGTCGAGTGCTACGATACACTATGCGGACGTGCTCGTCTTCGAGGGAGGGGATCTCCCGTCCTCGATCATCCACTATCTCCCGGGATCGCTATGGGAACGGACGCTCGATCGTGCGTATCGTACGGTTGGACGAGGGAACCAGACGACCACGATAGCGGTGCCGCGATGACCCCTCAAGAAAATGCAAGCAGCGCAACGATAGATGAGCGGCTCCATTACATCGCCCTCACCGCCATCATCCGCAAGGGTGATCGGTACCTCATCTGCCGACGAGCGAGTAAAGAGAGCGTGTACGGCGGGAAGTGGTGCGTCCCCGGCGGCAAGCTCGAGCATCAGGACATCTACGGCACCCAGTCCGATCTACCCGCGCATTGGACGAACGTGCTCGAGCGTGCGCTCAAGCGTGAAGTGCGCGAGGAAACCGGACTGGAGATCACGAACATCAGACCCGTGCGGGATCTCGCGTTGCGCATGCGCGACGGCTATCCGATGATCATCCTGAGCATGTGCGCTGATTGGGATGCCGGCGAGGTGCGTCTCGCGCCACGAGAGCTCGTCGCGTACGCGTGGGTCACCGCGCACGACGCACGGAATTACGACCTCATCGATGACATCGCTGACCAGATCGAACTCGCCGATCGACGCTACTGGCCCGCCCTGGCACGCACCGACTCGTAATCCTCAAGCACGAGCAGATCGAGCTCATCCAGGCGCTTGACACGGTACAGCCTGCCTTCACCAAGCTCCACCACACGCTCGGCGAGGCGTTCTCCCTCACGCTCGAGGTTGAGCCCTACCACGCTCACCGTCACGCCAGCGTCGCGCGCAGCGCTCGCCGCCTCAAGGGTCAGACGCGCTGGCTCGGCACCGGTCGTCGGGACCGCGTCGGTGAGCAGTACGAGGTGCTTCGTGCGCGCGCCGTGCGGGAACATCGCGATCGACTCGCGGATCGCGAGCGCGATATCCGTCTCCTGCCCGGCGCGCGCGTTCGCGAGCGCGTGCAGCACCGTGCTGAAATCGTCAGTGGGGGGGATGCGCTCCTCGACCTTGCTCGTGAACACGAGCAGGCCGACACGGTTGCGGTCGCCGATCGCCTGGTGCGCGAGCGCGATCCCTGCGCGCTTCGCGAGGCCGATCTTCTCGCCGCGCATAGAACCGCTCGCGTCGAACGCGTACACGATGCTGATCGCGCCGCGGTCGACACGCTCTGACGCGCGCAGGTCCTCGCGTGTGATGCTCGGGTGACTGCGCCGCAGCGCAGCGCGTACGGTGGCGCGCACATCGACATCCTTGTAGCGCTGCCCACGCCACGCGACCGTGCGGTCGCGCTCACCGTAATGCGAGCGCTCGCGCGTCTCCCGGCGGCCCAGACCGCGCGCACGCAGGTGCTCGAGCTCGTCGGTGACGAGCGTGAGCGCGGCGAGCTCTTTGCCCGCATCTGTGAGCACACCATCATCATCGATGAGACCAGCATCCTCGAGCCGCTCGATGCCGCGGCCGATGTTGCGCTTGAGCTCCTCTCGGAACTCCGCGATCTTGAGATTGCGCTCGATGAACTCCCCATCGTATCCTGTCAGCTGGCGGATGATGGTGGGGCCGAACAGCCGTTGCGCGTTGCGGTAGTTCTGGACGAGCTGCTCGTAGAGGAGATCAGGAGTGAAGCTCCCGACGCTATAATCGATCGACTGCTCCAGGAGCAGGCCATCATCGGTGCCGCTGCCATCATCCTCAAGCACGCTGTGGGCGAGGCGTTCCTCGTCGAAGTCGCTGCCCATCTTGCCGGTGAGCTCTTCGCCTTCGCTGACGTGCGCGATGCTCACCTCGGGATCGGTGTCCGTATCCTCAAGGAACACCTCCTTCGAGGTCGTGGTCTCGAGCGAAGGCGAGCCATTGCTTCGTCAGGTACGAGATCGGGTCCTCGAGGTACTTCACGCTCGGCTTGAACGCGATGCGGTGCGCGAGCACGCTCGTGAGCACCGCCGCCACGTCTTCAGGGGTGACGATCGTATGGCCGCGCAGCGCAGCCGTGGCGGTCGCCCGGTCGATGATGCCGATCGACGCGCGCACGCCGGGCTTGCGATCGAGGTTCTTGTCCGCACGCAGCTGGCGCACGAACGCGACGATCGCCGTCTGGAGCGGGTCGGGGACGCGCACGCCAGGGATGGTGATGCGGCGGCTCGTGACGATCTCGTTCTCGATCTTCGCGCTCTCCGGATAGCCGATCTGCACGAGGTCAAAACGGTCGAGGAACACCTGGCTGAGCTCCTCTGTGCTCGTGTCGTCGGGATTCATCGTCCCGATGAGGAGGAAATCAGCCGGGAAATCGATGTCGTAGCTGCCGATCGTGACGCTGCGTTCCTCCAGGGCCTGGAGGAGCGCGTTCTGGAGCTTCTCGTTGCAGCGGTTGATCTCGTCGAAGAACAGGATGCCGCGGTGCGCCTGGAAGATCTTGCCGGGCGTGAATGCCTCGACGCTGAGCGGCCCGTGGGCGAGTGCCTTGATGGGATCGATATCGCCGATGAGGTCTTCGGCTGTGAGATCGGGGCTTCCCTGCACACGGATGAACGATCGCTCAGGCGTGAGCCGCAAGGTCCCGATCTTGCCGGCTTCCGCCCCGATGCAGCGCGGGCAGCGCGGCGCATCGGGATCGCACCGAAACGGGCAGTCGCGCACCACGCGCTCCGGGATGAGCCGGGCGATGCCGCGCGCGAGCGTGGTCTTGCCGACACCCGGAGGGCCGACGAGGATGACGTGGCGATTGGCCAAAAGCGCGCTGCGCACCTGTTCCTTCACCGCCTCCTGGCCGAGGATGTCCGGGAACGAGGCAGTGCGGAGGGTCTCTTGGGGGATGATGTGTCGGATCATGGGACCAGGGGGTGACGCACGACCTGTTTTTAAGGGTTCGGTCGGAAACCTTTTTATATGGTCACGTCGGGCGGGGAGAGGATGGGGCGTGGCCAGTCGAGCATCGAATACCTGATGATCGTAGGGATAGCCCTCGGCCTGCTCGTGCCGGCAGTGTTCTTTTTCGTCTCGTACAGCAATACGCAACGCGCCACCGGCATCTCGAGCCAGATCAACGACATCGGCATCGCGGTCGTCACGGCGGCGGCAGAATCGTATGCGCTGGGTACAGGCGCACGTCGGCAGGTCGAGGTGAACATCCCAGCGGAGGTCACACGCATCTGGGTGGATGGGAACGAGCTCGCGATCCGCTACGAGACACCGCACGGGCCATCGGAGGCGGTGTTCTTCGCATCGATATCGCTCAACAGCTCGTCGTCTGACGGGAACGTGACCGTCCCGCACGAGGGCATCACGCGGTTGCGTCTCGTCTCGCTAGGCACGAGCGTGAACCTCACCGAGGTCACCACGTGAGCAAACGCGCTCAGGCAGCAGTCGAGTTCCTGCTCCTGTTCGGTTTCATGCTCCTCGTGTTCACGGTCGCGTACCTCATCATCCAGGAACGCGCTACACAACGCAATGCGCAGGCCGGCGTGCGTGAGCTCGCATCGATCGGACACGCGATCGCGCAGGAGGTCGCGCTCGCGTCGCGTGTGCACGACGGGTACAACCGGACGTTCGACCTGCCGCTGCTCGTGACGAGCGGACCGTACACGATCACCCTCGTGCCGGCGGAGCACCCGAGCGAAGTCATCCTCAACGACAGCGAAGCGGAGTTCGTGGTGTTCCTCCCCGTGAATCTCACCGCAGGCAGCGCCTTCGTCCCCGGCGCGAATTTCATCTCCCGCACCGGCGGGAACATCACGACCGGAGAAGCGCGCGGACCGGTCTGCGAGGACACCGACGGCGACACGTACGATAGCACAGGATCCGCCGGCACACCAGCCTGCGAACAGCCGAACACGGATTGCGATGATGATGACCCGGCAAGCTACCCGGGGAACACGGCAGAGCCGGACTGCGAACGCCCAAACGCGGATCAGGATTGCGACGGTGTGGAGAACCAGTACGAGGGCACGTGCCTGGTCTGCACGTTACCGCAAACGAACACCGTCTATCTCGCTGGCGGGTCGACGCTCTCGAACGGCGGTCTCGATTGGACCGCACGCTTCGTCGGAGAAGACGCCGCCGGCGTCTGCTGCAACGCGGACACGCAATGCGCGGTCGCCGGCGGGCCGCAGGATGGTTGTGTCGCGCACGGTTGGGTCGGTATCGCGTATACCGGTGCTGCGATCAATCGGATCTGGGTGTGCGCGAACATGACCGCCACCACCGCGCAGCCCGCTACAGGACCGAAGCTCATGCAATGCACGAGCGCGAAGGACGGCCTCACCATCTCGAACAGCACGAACACGTACTGCTGCTCCAAGTTCACCGCCGGCACCGGCATCATCGGATACTGGGGATTCAGCAACGGCCTCATCAACGGGAACAAGAGGGACGAGCTCGCCGTCGCCGGCTCCTGCTCCGACGGCAGCGACAACGACTGCGATGGGAAGCTGGACGGATATGATGACTTGTGCTGGAACGCGCTCGTGAACAGCACGTGCGGCGGCAACAGCGCCTTCGAGAACCTCACCGCACACCCCAACAGCACCATGCCCGGCACGACGAGAGTCGCCTACGATTGGCTCCTTGGCGGCACGAGCGTCCTCGTCGCGCAGTACACGTTCGACGTGAACAACAGCGCAGGCGTGAACATGACACGCGACTATTCGGTGAACGGGCGTAATGCCACCTTCTCAGCCACAAGCGCAACGACACCGACCTGGAACACGAACGGGCGCTCCGGCTCGGGGATCCTCGTCTTCGACGGCATCGACGATCAGGCCAACGTCTCCACATCGGCACCGACCGACGCGTATGCGGTCGAGGCATGGGTGCGCGTGGCCGGGACGAAGGCACGGCGCAGCATCATCGTGCGCACCGGATCATCAGGACCGCTCGCGCAATGGTCCCACCAATTGCGCATCAACAATTCCGCGACGGTAGCCGGCGAGTATGTGTTCGAGCACTACGCGTGGGATGAAGGAACTAGTAGGCGGGTCTCCGTGCTTGGCACAACCACCATCACCTGGCCCGGATGGTACCATGTGGTCGGGACCGGTGCGCCGGGAGGCAAGCTGCGGCTGTTCGTCAACGGTGTCGAGGAAGGGACGCCAAGCGCGATCACCACTCCCTGGAAGACGGGCGCGAACGCATGGGTGATCGGCGCGGCGACAGGGGACGGGTTCCCCGCCTTCCAAGGCCGCATCGACGAGGTGCGCATCTACGGCCGCAATATCACACCAGAGCAGGTCAGGGCGAACTACCTCATGGGAAGCGCTAACCGCACGGTCGCGCAAGAGGTCGCGGTCGGCAATGCCTGGACTGCGGTACTGTACCCCAACAACGGCACGCATGATGGGTTGCCGATCACGAGCAATAGCGTCACCATCGCCTTGAGCACTGATGCGTGCGCGAGCGGCGGAAAAGGATAACAGTCTCCCCCCGCGCGTGGCTACAGCACCGGAAACTATATAAGCCCTCGACGGTCAGACGCCCACCTCCATGCGGCTCTCCGGACTCTGGCAACGGTTCCTCGGACTGTTCCGGCGCAAGCGCGTGCGCCTGGGCATCTTCGGCCCCCCTAACGGCGGCAAGACCACGCTCGCGAATCGCATCTGCGCGGATTGGCTCGGCACGGAGATGGGATCGACAAGCCGGATCGCGCATGAGACACGCGAGATCAACATCAAGGAGCGCATCACGATCCGCAATGACGACGGGAAGGAACTGACGTTCTCGCTTGCGGACACCCCAGGCATCGCGACGCGCATCGATTCAGCCGATTTCTCCCGCGATGGCCTCGCGGAGCCGGAGGCGAAGGCCCGTGCGCGCGAAGGCGCGAAAGGCGTGCTCGCGAGCGTCGAGTACCTGGGCAAGGTGGATTGCGTCGTGCTCGTGCTTGACGCGACGAAGGAGCCGTTCAATCAGGTCAACACGACGTTGCTTGAGGCGGTGACCCGCCGCGGCATCCCGTGCGTGCTCGTCGCGAACAAGGTCGATCTGAAGAAAGCGGATGTGGATCGGGTGCGCGCGGCGTTCCCGGACCAGGAGATCCTCGGGATCAGCGCGAAATACGGCGACAACATCGAGATGTTCTACAAGACGCTATTCGCGCTTGTGGAACGGACGAGGTGAAGCGCAAGTGCCGCATCGTTGCCTCAGTTGCAGCCGCATCTTCGCAGACGATGCGACAGAGGTGCTGCGCGGCTGCCCATGCGGCAAGGCCACATTCCTGTTTATGCGTGCGGACGCGCCCGAGGTGGCGCCGGGCGTCTCGAGCCCGAAGGAGGGCCAGTATGCCGTCGATGTCGAACAGCTCCTGCTGCAGACGACCGACGCGCCGGCACAACCGGTCGCGCGAGCGGCGGCCACGCATGAGAAGGATGGCGCGTATGACATCGATGTGCGTGCCGCGTTGGGCATGGGCGAGCGCAAGGAGTGACCGGAAAATGTTTTAAGGCGCGTCACGGCGCCGATCGAAGACGATGAAACTGCTCGCATTCACGGACACGCACGAGGACCCGCGCGTCTTCGCGCGTTTGCGGCGCATCATCAAGCAAGAACGCATCGATCTCGCTGCGTGTGTCGGCGATTTCACCATCATGAGCCGCGCCACCGGCGCGATGCTGCGCGAGATCGATACGCTCGGAGTGCCTGTCGTGCTCATCCATGGCAACCACGAGGACGAGGAAGAGGTCGTCCAGGAGCTGTCCCGATGCGAGAACATCGTCTGGGCGCACGAGCGTCTCGTCACGGTGAAGGGCGTGCCGTTCGTGGGTTTCGGCGGCGGTGGTTTCCGCCATCGCGAGCCGGCGTTGGAGCGGCTGGAACGGGAGCTCGGCGACCGCATCGATGGCCGGACTGTCGTCCTCTGCCACGCGCCACCAGCAGGCACCGCGCTTGACGAGGTATCGGATGACTGGCATGTGGGCAACGAGTCGTTGCGCGACCTCATCAAGCGGCGCAAACCCATGCTCACGTTGTGCGGCCACATCCACGAGTGTTTCCATGTGCACGACACGCTCGCCGGCACAACCGTCATCAATCCCGGACCGGACGGCGAGATCATCGAGCTGGACGACCCGGAGGTCACCTGATGGCTGCTGAGGACCTGCACGCGCTCATCGGGCAGATCGAGCGGTCCGACGCGTTCGCGCGGTTCGCTGCGGCGACGCCCAAGCGACGGCTTGTGCATGTGTTCGCGCAAGGGAGCCCTGGCGCCGGACCGGCGGAGATCGGGTACTACGATCCGGCAAGCGACGCGATCACCGTGTTCAACGCCGCAGAACCCATCGCGGCGAGCGAAGCGCAACCAGTATTTCGCGGCGCAGAGTCTGAAGCACCGCACGAGGGGCTTGCGGCCCTTTCCATCACGGAGATCACGGTAGGGCTCGCGGATGCACGCACGCGCATCGGCAGCATGGTCGCCAAGGAGCACGCGGCGCACCCGGTCGCGCAAGAGATCCTCATCCTCCAGCAGCGCGATGGAGCGCCGGTGTGGGCTGCGACGCTCCTGACCCACACGCTACGGGTCATCCTCGTGCAACTCGATGCGCGTGACGGGACGGTCCGGTCCACGGAATCGCGGAGCGTCCTGGACCTGCGAGCCGCTGAGTGAGCTGTGAACGGAACCGCGGGTGTTTCTTTTCTCCACTCCCAATGCGCATGTCAGGAAACGGAGATTGAGATGTGACCCATTGCGCCACGAGGTTCTTTAAAAACACGCGATACCGGTAGGAGGAGCGATGGCAGTGACGATCAGCTACACAGCGAAGATCAAGAGCCAGCACCTCGACAGCTTCTTCGACGAAAAGAAAGACGAAGAATGAGCAGTCCTGGCGCGGGCAGGCACCTTCTCTCCTGCGCAGTCGAAACGCATATCAACCCCCTGCTTCCGGTCCGTACGGGTGGCGGGATGATCATCGGTGTCGCAGGCACGAACGCGGCGGGGAAATCCACGATCGTGCGCATGCTCGAGGAGCGCGGATTCCTCACGCTCTCGCTTTCCGACGTGATCCGCGAGGAGGCATCACGACGCGGCCTCCCGCACGACCGCGCAGTGCTGCAGCAGCTCGCGAACGAGATGCGAGAACGCGACGGGCCTGCAGCGCTTATGCGCGAGGCATTGCGGCGTATCCGCCGACCGGACCTGCCGGTCGTGATCGACAGCATCCGCAATCCTGCGGAGGTCGAGGCGTTGCGCGAGCGCGACGCGCTCCTGATCGGCGTAGACGCGCAAGCGCGCGTACGATTCGCCCGGGCGATCGAGCGCGCCGCGCGCACCGGGCGTGTCGAGAACGCGCCGACCTTCGAGGATTTCCTCGCGCGCGAGGCGATCGAGAACAGCGAGAACCCGAACGGGCAGCAGCTCGATCGCGTGCTGGGCATGGCAGACGTCGTGTTCCGCAACGACCAGGACGAGGAGGAGCTCAAGCGGCGCGTGACGCGCGTGTTCTCGCGCATGCCCGAGACGGACGCGCGCAAGCTTCCGTGGCCGACGTACTTCATGCGCATCGCGCACCTCGTGAGTCGCCGCAGCTCATGCCTCACCCGCCATATCGGCGCGGTCATCGTGCGTGACAACAAGCTCTTGTGCTCCGGCTACAACGGCACGCCGGCCGGCGTGCCGAACTGCGACATGGGGGGTTGCCCGCGATGTGCCGACACGACAGTCCCTTCCGGCACGCGACTGGACGAGTGCCTATGCGTGCACGCGGAGCAGAACGCGATCTTCCAGGCGGCGAAGCACGGGTTCGACATCGGTGGCGCTGAGATCTACGTGACGAATTTCCCTTGCGTGACGTGCGCGAAAGCCATCGTCTCCGTAGGTATCGTGCGGGTGTGGTTCGATCGGTCATACAGCCAAAACGAGCTCGCCATGCGGGTGTTCCAGCTCGCGCATATCGAAGTGACGCAAGTGAGGGAGTAGCGTTCAGGCGAGCTTGACCGTCTTCTCCTTCCCCGTCGCGCCCATCGTGACGGTCGCCTTCTTTCCTGAGAGCTTGCTCAGGTAGCGCTCGACCTCCCGGTTCGCCTTGCCGTCCTCAGGTGGTGCGGCGATATCGAGACAGAGCAGTTCGCCATCCACATGCGTGGCACGCGTCTTGCGCGCGTACGGCGTGACGCGGATCTTGAGGCGAGGACGCGCGAGCAGTGCTGCAAGCGCGACGGGATCGGGCTCCATCATGACCTGCCGCTCCACAACCTTTATAAGAGCTCCGGGGGGCCGCTTGCGCAATGGCCAAGACGACAC
>CAYNGK010000006.1:23404-33082 GCA_964396935.1 uncultured Methanosarcinales archaeon
TCGACGACCCGGCGGTGAAACTCGATCCGACCGACGTGGCGGCGGGGGCAAGGCCAAGACGCGAGACGCCGCAGACGTGCCTGGCGGTATCGTGCCAGTGCTCAAGCGGTTCTGGCGGTTCCTGTGGTACGAGGACTCGATCGCGAGCTGGGCGGTCTCGATCGCGCTCTCTTTCTTGCTCATCAAGTTCGTGCTCTACCCGCTTCTTGGCCTGCTGATGGGATCGCAATTCCCGGTCGTCGCCGTTGTCTCCGACAGCATGGAGCACAACCAGGACTTCGACACATGGTGGGGTCGCCACGAGGACTACTACCTGCGCTACAACATCACCCGCAGCGAGTTCGTCACGTACCCGATGCCTTCCGGATTCAATAAGGGAGACCTGATCATCCTTGTCGGGACACCGCCCGAGAAGATCCAGCGCGGCCAGATCATCGTGTACTGGGGCGGCAAAGCGTACCCGATCATCCATCGGGTCGTGAGCGTGAGCGATCGCGAGACCGACCGGCCACGTTTCGCCACGAAAGGGGACAACAACCTCGGCCAGATCATCAACCCACCATACCTGGATGAGCGGGATATCCCGGCATGGCGCGCGTGCACCTCGGAACCGGACGGGCAATGCGACGTGCTCTTGGGCCGTGCGGTCCTGCGCGTGCCGTACCTCGGATGGGTCAAGATCGGGTTCGTGAACCTGCTTGGCGCCATCGGGATACCCGTGGTGTGAGCACAACCATCATTTAGCCAGCCACGGACCTGAAAAGGAGCTGAGAACTCAATCTTTCTTCGAGACCTTCTGCCCCATGCGCTTCTTGACGCGCTTTGGCACGAGCCGTTCCGCCGTATCAGGGATGAGGAACAGGTTGTGGCGGTCGTAGGCGACGCTCACCTTGCGGTCAACCTCGAGCTCTGCCGGTGCGTACTTGCTGTTCGTGGGCGCGACGCTCTCGTACGTCTCGGGATGCAAGACCTCGACGGGGTCGACGACCGTGACTTGGGTCGTGCGGACCGGCAAGCGCTCCGCCTCGCCGCGCACATAGGGGAAGACGAGTTCCGCGCCAGTCTCGAGCTCTTCCGCCTTGACCTTCTTGTTGACACCCAGGATGTAGAGGTACTGCCCGTGGCGCACGATGACATCCCCCTTGCTGTACTCCGGCACCTCGAGGAACGCATTGACGCGGTACAGGATCTTCCCCGCTTGCGCATCCTCGCTGAAATGCTGCGCGTTGATCTTCAGTTCCCCACCGAACTGGCCGTGCAGGCGTTTCGCGAGATGACCGATCGCGCGATGGTCTGAGAGATAGTAATCGGCGCCGGTCCCTATCGCGATGTGCTTCGCGAGGCGCAACCCCTTGGGCGCGTGCTTCTTGAGGTAGTCGCGGATATCGGCAGCGACCGCTGGCGTCTCGTTACGCACCTGGAGGATACCCTCGTAGTATCGCGTGCCTTCCTTCGCGCAGCGCGGGCAGTACGTCACGTCGTACTGCAAGGGGATGTCGTACTCCTCCTCATAGTCGGCGGTCGCGTCTTCCTGGTGGCCTGTCACGACCGCGAGCACGCTCGTGGTCTTGCGCACGCCAGGCTTGATGACCAGTTCCGGGTCGGGATCGGCGGTCTCCACCGCCGTGATCTCCGCGTCAGCGGCGAAGACGAGCGATGGCTGGCACGCTTTCGCGACTGCGTGCTCTGCGGGTATCGCTTTCCACACGCCGCCGATCTTGGCTGCGCCGCAGTGGACGCAGAGCGTGAGCTTCGCCGGCTTGACCTCGCGCACGAGCGGGTGGAGCTCGCGCAGGCAATCCAGGCAGAACGTGCCGCGCGTCTCGGGGTTCCCGCAGCGCGGGCAGGGGAGCGGAGCGAAGGTCATCACGGGCGGAGACCGCTCTAGCGTATTTAAACCTGCCCGTCGAGGAGCGCTGCGAGCATCTCGGCGAGCACGCGGTCTTTCTCGCTTGCGGCGATCCCGCACCCACCGGCACCTTGATGCCCGCCGCCACCATAGCGCTTGACCAGCGTGCCCAAGTGCACGCGTGTAGGGCGCGTGAAGGGGTTGCCGCTCACGCTGATCTTCACGCGGTCCGCGTCGCCATCGCGCTTGGCGCGGATCGCGTACTGCGCGGTCTCATGATGCAGGAACAGGTCGAAAGGGGTGGTTTCCGGCGGCTCGCCGGGAAGACCTGTGTAATCCACGAGCAGCACATCGCCGCGTGTCGTGAGCACGGCCTCGGTCGCGGCGAGGTTCGCCGCGTACGCGCGCTCATACCGCGACCAGCGCTCGCGTACCTGCGGGAGCTCGGCGACCTCTTCGACGCTGCAGGCCGCGAGAGCCTCGACGAGGATGCGCCGGTACGGGTCCTCTGCGGGGTCGCGCTGGATCGTGATGGAGATGCGGTTCGCGGGTCCGGGGTGGCGGATATCCTCTGGCGTGAAACGCGCGCTGTCGATCTTGTCCACATCACGGATCAGCGGCGCGAAGCGCTGGAGATTATGTGTCGACGCGTAGGTGCGATAGAGATAACCGGCGCAGCTCGGCTGTGTCGCATCCAGGTGGTACGCCGGATCGCCGGCCGGATCGCCACCGGTCGGGTGGTGGTCGAACCAGAGCGCACAGCCGGATCGGGGCAATGGCAAGTCGATCACGGCGTCGGAAGAAAGCACACGGCACGTGCCATCTTCGATCGTCCACGGTTCAGCGAAGATGATCGGCAGTGGGCCGAGGACTGCACGCAAGATCACCGCGGAGCAAACACCGTCGAAATCCGTGTGCGTGATGATGCGGGTGGGAGAGGTCATGTGCGGGTTTCGCGTTTGGAACGCTTGTTAAACCCTGTGGTGTGTTTCGTAATCACTCTAAAGTGGTTAAAAAAGAAAGACATATAAATGAGGAGCCCTATCATGCCAAAGAAGAGGCACATTCCTATGGCTCGCAGTACGGAAAATTCCACGATCACACACCCACCTCTCGCGCAGACCGCGACACTTCCAGGGGCAGAAGGGTTGATGAAGTACCTGATGGAGCGCTGCGATCATCTGAGCACCCGCCGTGTCGCCAGTACGGGATCCACGGAGACATGGGATGTCCTTTGCGGCAACGATCGCATCGGCACGTACTTCCGCTCCGGCAAGGAGTTCGGTTACCCCTTGCGCATCTTCGACGGCGACATCCCCGGATACGTGAATCGGTCGATTGTCGCGTTGCCAGAACCGTTCGATGGATCGCCCAAGATGCCCGTTGGCCGAGTGCATTTGGAGTTCAACACGGCCGCCACGGTACCGTACCTGACGTACCCGACAGCGGATTTCGTCAAGCACTCGGTCCGCCACGACGGCCTCACGGACATCCCGTTCCCGTAGAGAATTCCTCCTCTTCTCCTCTCGATCCAGAAAATACGTGCTAACTGCGGTCCCGCCACGTGTATTTGCATTTCTCGCACTTGAGGAACTTCGTCTCCGGCTCGTCAGAGGCACGTGTCTGCTTCGTCCACCAGAACGCGCGGTCGTGACCGCAGTCCGGGCAGGTCTCGTCCGTCAGCGGCAGCGTCGGGTTCTCATCCGTGAGCACAGCCATATCACCTTGGCGCTTCGGTTGGACGACTTCCTTGACGCTTGCGGTCTCGGCTTTCTTGTTCGTGAACCCGCAAGAGCACGCGAGGACCTTCTTCCCCTTCTCGAGTTTCGGGGCCATCATCGCGCCGCACTTTGGGCAAAACAGCACAGGACGGACCGCCAGAGGGGGGTATAAAAGCGTTGTGGTGCGTATCCTGACGGGTGATACCACGAGTGACGCGTGCGTGTCAAAAGGCACAAGGTTCAAAAAGGCAACATCACTCCACAGGAGTAACGGACAGAGATTGCACGTCCTGGAGAACGAGATACGCATGGAGACCCGCATCGCGATCAATGGAGCAAGCGGCCGCATCGGCCGCGCCGTCACCTACGAGCTCATCAGCACCGGCGGCGATTGGGCGCGCGTCGCGCTGCTCAACGACCCGGTAGGCATCGACAAGATCCACGCGAGCCTCGCGGAGGTCGATCCCGTCCATGGCCGATTCCCCTGGACCGTGGAGAAAGCCGACGAGAACCACCTCAAGATCAACGGGCAGAGCATCCCGGTCTTCGCGCAGAAGGATCTCACGAAGATCCCGTTCGCGGACCTCGGCGTCACGTATGTCGAGGAATGCTCAGGGTTCTATGATGCGGACAAGAACGATAAGACCCGTAAGCCCGCGCAAGCGTTCCTCGCCCAGGGTGTGCGGCGCGTGTTCCAATCGTACCCTGCGACAGCAGACATCGCCATCGTGATGGGCGCGAACCACGACCTCTACGACCCTACGAAGCACCGGCTGATCTCGAACGCCTCATGTACCACGAAAGCGGTCGTGGCACCATTGCGCCCGCTCCTGGACGTTGGGATCGGCATCGAATCCGTGCTCCTGGACACGGTGCACGCGGCCACGAATTCGCAGTCACCGCTGAGCGTGCTCAACCAGACCAGCACGCACAAGACCGGCGCCGCGCGCGCGGTCGGCGAGATCCTCACCGGCCTCGCAGGCAAGCTCGACGGCATGTCGTTCCGCGTCCCGACCCTCGATGGGAGCTTCGCGAGCATCTACATGGTCGTCACGCACGATGGCGATCTCTCTGCCGCCGACGTGAACGCGATCCTGCGCTTGGCGGTCGATGACCCGCGCTACGCGGGCCGCCTGGGCGTGCTCACAGGCAAAGAGGCGAATTCGATGCAAGACGTGGTCGGTCGCACCGAGAACGGCCTGGTCGTGCTCGACAAGACGCGCGTGCACGCGCTCCCGTACCGGAGCGCCGACGGCAAGCGACGGGTCTCGCACCTGCAGATCGTGAGCGGATACGACAACGAACGCGGCCCACCGAAGGACCAGACGCTCCTGACCGCGTACGCCGCCCAGCGCGACTGAAGCTCGCCGCCGCACGAGGGAAAGAACAATGGTCTGGCTCCTCAATCGCCCCCGCAACGACAAGCGCTGGTGCCTCGAGAACCGTGTGCTCGCGGACGCGCACATCGACGGGGATCTTGTGCACGTCAAGGATGTCCGCGCGTTCGAGTACGGCGAGAAGAAGCACGACGTCCAGGCCGCGTACGAGGACCAGACGTTCGATGTCCGAGAGCTCACGTCAGTCGATCTCTTCGTCGAGCCGTTCACGCTGGACAAGCGGTTGCCGAACCTGGGCAAGGCGCACACGTTCCTGAGCTTCGGGTTCGGTGACCGCTACGTCTCGGTATCGATCGAGGTGCGACGGCAGGAGGGGGAACGGTACTCCCCGACCAAGGGCCTGCTCAACGAGTGCGAGATCATCTATGTGGTCGGGACCGAACGCGACATCGTGAAGCTGCGCACGAACCACCGCAAGAACCCAGTCTACCTCTACCCCCTCAAACAAGGGGCGCCGGGCCGTGCACAGGCGATGTTCCGCAGCGTGATGGAGCGGGTCCACCAGCTGCACGACACGCCGGAGTTCTACCACACGTTCCTGAACAACTGCACGACGAACCTGGTCGAACACCTCAACACGGTCAACCCCGGCAAAGTGCCGTCGAGCATCGCGTTCCTCCTGCCCGGTTTCGCCGGACCGCTCGCGTACAACATCGGATTGATCGACACCACGCGTTCGTACGAGGACACCAAGGCGATCTGCCGCATCAACGAGCTGGCGATCGCGGCCGCCGACAGCCCTGCGTTCTCGCAACGCATCCGTGAACGGCAGTACCTCCTGCGCCAGCAGGATGCCGACGATGAGGAGGACGCGTTCTGATGGCGTTCTTTCGGGCATTACGCAGGCGAACGCGACGGGATCCCACACCGACGCGATGGGAGAACGCGACGACGCTCCCGACCTCCGTCACCCTCGGATACGAGGCAGAAAACTGGGGTATCGAACGCATCGCGCTCGACGGCGTCCAGAACCATCTCCCGGCGGACGCGAGAGGCACCCGTGTCGCGATCGAATTCCTCATCGACGACACATGGGTCGATTGGCGGGAACAGGAGAAGACACGACCCGCAGCCATCCGATTCCTCGATGACGGCAAGGGATACTCGCATGAGCTGCTCACGCTCCTGCACAGCACGAAGAAGAACGACAAGAAGGCCGTCGGGCATTTCGGCGAAGGGCTCAAGCTCCTCTCCGCAGCCTGCGTACGCGAAGATGTCGATCTCGAATTGCGCTCGCGCGAGTGGCGCGCCAGGCCGCGATCGGTGCGCACACGCATCGACGGCGAGACCATCGACCGGCTCACGTACGAGATGGTGAAGGGAGAGCATATCAACGGCTCGCAGACGATCTTCTGGCGACCGACCGATGAGCTCGTCGCCTACATCAAAGAGCTCGATCGCAAGGTCCTGACCCTGCGCCGGGGGTTCCAACCCATCCAACGCACGCCGGACGGCGTCATCCTGGACCGCAGCGGCGACCTCTTCGCGCGCGGCATGTACATCACGGATGAACTGCGTCAAAACCTGCTGTTCGGCTACGAAGTGGACATCCTGCCAAACCGAGATCGCAACCACCTCCGATTCCACGAGCTACGCGATCAGTTGCGTAAGATCTGGGGAACGCACAGCGACCTCCGCGCGAACAAGGAATTCCTGAAAGCCGCCGAGGAATCACCGACGAAATGCGAGAAGAGCGACGAGATCAGCGTGCTCTCCAATACGACACTGGGCATGCAAGCGCGCAAGCGATGGCAGCGGGCATTCCATGAGCAGTACGGCGTTAAGGCGGTGCTCCAGACCGATCCGCGCCTCGCAGCGCTCGCGGTCAATCTCGGATACACCCCGATCACCATCGGATCCGAACAGCTGCGACGGTTCCTGCAGGACGCCAGTGTGCCGACCGACATCGGCACGCTCGACATGGATGACGAGGCACTCTACCACGATGAGCAGTTCGATCCTGCGAACATCCGGGTCAGCATCCAACCCACCTCGCTCACGCTCGGGTACCGCACCGCCGCATGGGGGATACCCCGCATCGTCATGGACGCGGTCGCGAACCACATGCCTCAAGACGCGGGCGGCACCGACTTGTGGATCGAATACCTCAACGAGCCGCTCAACAAGAAAGGCGAACCCACCTGGCATCGCTACAACCCAAGAGATACGAAGCTCAAGGAGATCAAACCGACCGCCGTACGCATCAGGGATGATGGTGCAGGATACCAGCTGGACCACCTGCTGCTCTTGCACAGCACGAAAGACAGCGCAGCGATCGGCCAATTCGGCGAAGGACTCAAGATGCTCTCCGCCGCGTGCCTGCGCGACGGCATCAGCATCAAGTTCCGCTCACGCAATTGGGTCGCGCGCCCGCTCGCGACCGCAGTCGATCTCGGCGGCAACACGGTGCAGCGCCTCGAGTACAAGACGGTCGAGGGCGTGTCGACATGCATCGGTTCGGGGACGACATTCTACCACCCGACACGCCGTCTGCTCGAGGAGTTCGACGACATCGGCAATCTCGTGCTGAAGTTCCAGCCCAATGTGCGGACCCTGCACCAGCACGAGCAGGACCGCATCCTCCACCTCCCGCAGCGCAACGGATCGATCTACGTGAAGGGATTCCTCTTCCAGTCCGAAGGGGACAACCACACGCGCGTGCACAGTTACGATCTCCACACGAACGATATCGCCCCTGACCGCAACATCATCCACCCGCGGGTGCTGCAGGATCGCATACGCAACCTGCTTGAGACCTGCGCGAGCAGGGAAGTGATCCGTGACATCATCAGCGCTGCGGAGCGTCGCGGCACAACAACGATTGAGATGATCGAGCTGCAGCTGCAGGACCCAGAGGTGAAAGAGGCGTGGCTGCAGACGTTCATCACCGAGTACGGCACCAACGCGGTCCTGCCCGGCGGCAACCCATCATGCCACTATGAGGCGGAGCACCGCGGATACCGGATCGTCAACCTCCAGGAGAACGTGATGCGTACGTTGCGCAACGCAGGCGTGCCGACAGCGATGGACGCCGCGTTCCAGGACTACACCGGCGCCATGCGAATCCAGATCAACGAGCTCACAGAGCCCGAGCGGCGCGCACTCGCATCGCTTTCGGATATCGATCGCGCATTGGGCATCACCGATCCCGTGCGCGTGCAGGTGTACGAGCCAGACTTCAACGCGCAGACCCCGATCCCGCCAGGGTATTGGACATCCGATGGGACCATCCACCTGAGCCGGGAGTTGCTAGGACGACCACGTGCGCTCCTGCGCACCTATGTCCACGAGCGCGGCCACCACCAGACCAAGGAACCGGATCCATCCGACCGGTTCCGTGATTTCTTCGAGGCACATCTCGCGCAACGGCTCGAGCAGGAGATCGCGGCGGGCACCAACGGCACCCTTCCGTGGGAAGAGCACTATGATGCCGCTCGCCAGCAAAAACTGCAGGAAGCCGAACAGCGCACATACGCATCGAAGCTGAAGAGTGTGGAGAGAGCGCTGGAACGCACCCACGCACGCAACAGGAAACTCGAGATCGCGCTCAGGCGAGAACGGGATGAGCGATGGTACACCAGGGTCATCGGCTCGATTCTCGCCCCCATCGCTCGGCGATCCGAAGACCGATAGCTGTGCGTTCTCGCGGCGCATCCGCGAACGGCAACACCCTCCGTACTCATCAGATTTCGACCACAAACGTGGAGATCGGTGAGATTCAGGCACCGTGCGGGTTGCGCACGCTCATACAGACGACCTGGAAGTGCAGACGCGGATCCGCGATCAGCTGCAACCCGTACTCGTGCGTCTGCGTATAGACCCCATAGCGATCCGGCATGGATTCCCGATACGCGTGCGTGTACTCGACCTCCTTGCCCAGGATCTTCTCGCGCTCGAACGGAGAGAACGCGCGCGGGAATTCAACATCAACGACGCCGTCTTCCGTTTCGATGAGGAGCTCCACATCGGACGAGTCGTGCGATTCCTTCTCGCGGACTTGCCGGAGGATGCCGATGAGCGTGGTCACGATGACGCCTCAGGTGAGGTGCGAGATTTAAACTTGCGGGTAGCGATAAGGAGATCACGGCGACAGCGACATTCCCATCCTCGAGTGATGAAGAGGGCGCTGCTACCGCAGACGAGGAAACGGTAGGACGTCACGCAGCAGGCATCTCCGACGCAACAGGATTTATATAAGCGGCGTGCGCGCCACGGACACGTGAAATCGATTCTCTGTTGGGTCGTTGTCATCTCCTTCATCGCAATTTTTGCGTCTTACACGGTGCTTGCGGGACCGACTGACGAGCGATACGCGAACATCACATTGGAGCTCCCCACGGGTATCGCGAACGACCTGCAAGGATGGCGGGTGTATCTGATCTCCATTTCGCAATTCGAGCAGGACGGGTGGGCGTTTGCCGATTACGAAGACACGACAATCGAAAGGTACGTCGCCGCGAAGAAAAGATGCGGAGGAACGGACGTATTTCACGACGAGGTCCGCGCACTGACTGCTCAGGAGCGCGGCGCCATCACTTGTATGATCGATGGCGAAATGAATGATACGCACTGCAATATGACGACCTCCTCAAGGACGGAGTGCCTGCAATACCTCCCCCAGAAAGTCGAGACCGACTATCGCGACGGAAGCGTCCTGCTGACGTTCGGCTCGTGGTATCGGAGCTATCTCTACGACATCCAACGAGCGGAA
>CAYNGK010000007.1:0-30852 GCA_964396935.1 uncultured Methanosarcinales archaeon
CGCGAGGACCTCCCGGAAGCGAAGTACGAGCGATTGCTCAACAAGGTCGGTGTCACCTTGCAGGAAGTGGACGCGACCTTGCGCGAGATGGACGGACGGTGAATGGGCATGGAGATCTTCGCAGATACGGCAGTCATCCCTGAGATCGAGGAGGTCTCGAGCTGGGGCGTCATCGACGGGTGCACGACCAACCCGATCATCTGCGTCAAGGCAGGGATCACGGACCTGGAAGGGCATATGAAGAAGATCCTGCGCCTCGAGCCAGGACCCGTGAGCATCGAGGTCACGACGAACGACCTCGAGAAGATGCTCGCACAAGCGAGATTATTCGCACAGTGGGGTAAGAACGCCGTCATCAAGCTCCCGATGAACGTGAACGGCCTCAAGGCGTGCGCCGTCCTCTCGAACGAGGGCATCAAGACGAACGTGACCGCGTGCATGAGCACGAAGCAGGCGATCCTCGCCGCGAAGGCCGGCGCGACGTACGTCTCGATCTTCTGGGCGCGCATCGAGGATATGGGCTACGACGCCGCAGCGGTCGTGAAGGACACGCGCGCTATCCTCGACACGCACGGCATGAAGAGCAAGATCATCATCGGCTCATTCCGCAGCATGTCGCACATCATCACCGCGATGAAGACCGGTGCGCACGTGCTCACGATCCCGACCGACCTGCTCAAGCAGATGCCGTGGAACCCGCGCACGGAAGCGACGATCAACGAGTTCCTCACGCAATGGAACAGCTTCCACAACGGCGCCGACCCCATCGACGCACTCCTGGAGCAAGCGCACAGCGCGCCGCCCATCGAGCGGACGAAGTCCACGATGGTCGCCAAGGACGGGAAGCTGATACGCAAGAAGGTGGGTTGAGTCAGTATCGTAATCCGGTCTTCCGTTCGACGTACTCCTGAACATTCGGGTTCGCGAACACCGAGACATTGATGAGCGTCTTCTTGTCGCAGCGCGCGATCTGCGCTTCGAGGTCGCCGCCAGTCCAGGTGTTCACATCGGTGCCGCAGTGCACGATGCAGCCCGCGTCGCGGGCCAGGAGCGCACCGACGGCCATATCCCACGCGGCTTGGAAGAACGTGACGGCCGCGTGGCGCTTGCCATCAGCGATGTCGGCCATAAAGAGCGCCGATGAGCCCGCGCAGGGCCGCGCGTCGATGACGCCCCACTCGCGCCCTTCGAACGCGGCGTACTTCTCCTTCTCGAAGACAGCCTTCAGCTTCTCCTTGATGCCAGGGATCTTATCGTAGTGCTTTGATGGGCCAAACGCGCACGCGAGCCACTCGCCAGGGCAGGCGCTCTTGGACGGTCCCTGGGCGCCGCGGACGCAGGAATGGAAATCGTCGCTTATGCGTGGAGAGATACCTTCGGACACCCACGGCACAGCATCAGCCACCCGGAAGAACTGCCGATCCATAGACGGTTGGTAGATGACCCCAAACGGCACCTTACCGGTCTCGCGGTCCGCGAGCGCAAGAGACATACTGTAGTACTCGCCGCCTTGCGCATAGATCGAGGTGCCATCAGTCGGGTCGAGGATCCAGCGGTAGCGCCCACCCGTCTCACCGTCGGATTCCTCACCTAAGAAACCGATGTGCGGCCAGCGCTGGCGTAGTTCATCGCGCATACGCTCCTCGACCGCACGGTCGACAGCGGTGGTGAAGCTCTTGCCTCCTTCCGTGATGATGACATCGCTGGAGACTGGTGGGGAGAGATGGATCTCTTGGGCGATCTCGTATTGCAGGCTAGCAACCTCTTGGAGCATCATAGTGTAGCGCATCTGCATTCAGGACAACCCCCTTCCCGTTCGGGAGTCGCGAGGCGCTTTTAACGCTGACGGAGCGCGTTCTTAAACGACCGTGCCATCGAGCGGTTCGCCGCGGCGCAGCTGCTCACGGCCTGTCTCGGACGCTCCGATTGCTGGGTCCCTCTCCCCGCGTCGCGTCCTCGGATCCGCGCCAAGGCGGCCACCCACTCAGGAGGTTGGTTCGGGTCGCAACATTTTTAACGGGAGCTGGGAAATCAGGAAGCAATGGTCGACGTCATCCAGGTCTTGGGCATCGCGTACCTGCTCGTGATGCTGTACCTGTCGTTCCTGTACTACAAGAAGAACCACTACACGGCGCGCAGCTTCGCGTTCTGGGTAGCAGTGTGGCTTTTGGGCGTCCTGCTCTTGGCGTTCCCGCAGACCGCGTCGCTGCTCACCCAGACCATCCACGTCCCGCGCGTGATCGACTTCTACTTGATCATCGGCCTGATGTTCTTCAGCATCATCTGCTTCTTGAGCTTCATGGCGGTGAAGCGCACCGAGGCCCGTGTCGAGGATCTCGTGCGCGCGATCGCTATTGGCAAGGCGAAGAAGCGCAAGTGAGTCAGTCGGTGTAGAGCTTCTGGCGTTCCTGTTCCACAGAGGTCTTCTCGCGCAACGCACGACGCGTCAGCAGCTCATCGATGAGCATCTGGGCGATGCCGATATTGTAGCCGATCTGCTTATCGATGTTCCGCCCCATCAGCGGTTCTATCTCGAGCACAGACATCGGCAGATCCGCTTTCGGGTTCCAGACAGCCAGGTTATCCTGCAGCGAGACCCGGTCGGCGAACGCATCGGGGGGAGCGTTCGGGCAGGAGGCGGGGCCGCCCAGCGCGTGCGCGGCACCCAAGGTGGTCACCACCACTTCCTTGTCGCGCGCGTGGCGCTGGAGGTACGCGATGAACGCGTTCTCCCGACCGTCCGTTATCGACAACCAATCAGGCATCTTGCCTGAGCGGTGCGCTTCGCGGTAGCGCAGCTGGATGTCGGCGATGTACGCGAGGTTTTCGAACGGCAGGATGGTCAGCCCGAAATCGGCAGCGGCGCGCGTCCCCGCTCCGAACGCGTAGCGCACGGCGAGGAAATCCTCGGAGAACGGCGTCGAACCGGCGGTGACGAAGAAGTTCTCAAGCGCATCCGCGGGTTCCTGCGCTGCCGCATCGGATCGTCCGAGATACGCTTGGTACATGTAGCGCAATTCCTCGACGCGTACGGCGATCTGCGCCGCCGCAGGGTCGTGCGGGAACATATCGGGCCCCAAAGGGCTGGGGGAGAACAGTCCGCGTTCCCGGGCACGGATCAGGCTGTTCGCGTACTCCTGGGCTGCCATGCTGCCCGTGCCGGTGACGCCCCACCCTTCGAGGAATATCGAACGCATCCCGAGATCCCGACGCAACGCCAGCACGATCTCATAGATGTCGTCCTGGACCATACCCACGAGCACGTACTGCTCCTGATAGACCGCGAGCGCGTGCTCGGCGAGATCGGGATACTCGCTGCGCATCACCATCTCCAGATCGGCGTCGAACGTCGGCACCGTATGGATCTGCTTGAGCTGCACGATGCCAAGACGAGCGCCGGGCGTCTCGCACAGCAGCGTGGAGCGCACGTTGGGCAGGTGTCGGAGGTGCTCCTCGATACGGTGGAGCTTCGCGTTCGCTATCGAACGCGACGGGCTCGGGGCAGGGGAAGGCCCGGGGGTCGGTGTTGGCGCACCGCCAACCAGCAGCAGCCCCGCGAGGCATACGCCCTTGAGGTGCCGTCGCACCGAGCCCAAGAGGTCCATCAGGCAGCCGCGTTCCGCTATCCGGCTTTTAACGCATGCGACCGAGGCGGGAGACACATTTATAATCGGTTCTCGGAATCTGCCGGAACGATATGGCGCGTCGTAGCCCAGCCGCTCGCATCAAGCGCAAATCCGACCAGGAGTTCTACGAGGACCGGTCGTGGGGCACGGTCGCGATTCGGGAAGCACACGACCTTCCGACCCTCAAGCTCCACCGCCTCCTCGAGGTGCTGCGCAAGCGCAAGAACCCTGCCGCGTCCCTGCTTGAGGTCGGGTGCGGTGCGGGCCGCATCCTCGCGAGCGTGCGCGCGCACGACAAGCGCATCCGCTTGACCGGTGCGGATATCAGCGCGCACGAGATCACGCTCGCGAAGCGCGACAACCGCGGGAACCGCATCCGGTTCGTGCGCGCCAACGGCGAGCACTTGCCGTTCAAGAGCGGCTCGTTCGATTACGTGATCTTCTTCGACTACATCGAGCACGTCGACCACCCCGGACCGGCACTGCGCGAGCTCGCGCGCGTCTTGAAGCCTGGCGGAGTCCTGTATGGCATCAGCCCGACGGAGAAACAGGGCATCTACGGCCTCTCCACGCGCATCTTGGGCTGGCACATCAAGGTACGCACCGCGCACCACATCCAGCAGTACACGATACAAGAGCTCATCGACAAGGTACGGAAGACAGGGCTTACGGTTGACGACAAGGAGACCACGTACAGCTATCACTTGTTGGGCAGCATCATGGATTACACGATGTTCGCCCTGCTGCTCAACAAGCGATTCCACGACCTGTTCTGGAGCTCGAACAAGTACTACAAGGACACGAAGACGAAACGGTCAGTCGCGTCACGCATCATGAACGCGATCCTCGCGTTCGCGAACGCCATCGCCTACTGGGAATCGACACTCTTAAAAAGCTCCCGATGGACGGCTACGACGGTGCACATCACGGCACGCAAGCGGGGGCGGTAAGTGGCAGGACAAGCGGCGGCGATCGGACTCTTCTTCCTCATCACGCTGGGCATCGGGTACGGAACGCTCTGGCTCTCGCGTGCGAAACGGGACGCGAACCCGCTCATCGCGCTCCTCGAGATCCTCGCCGTCGGCATCGCCACCACATCGCTTGTGGGCGTCGTGCTGAAACTCATCCATATCCCGCTCCACTACACCGTCTACCTCGCGCTCGCCCTCGCGTGCCCGCTCACCGCGTTCGGGTACGCGATCAAGGACAAGCGCATCCCCGAAAGCCTCGCCAAGCTCAAGCAAGGATGGACCCTCACCGCGACCGCGTGCGTGATCATCGCGATTCTCGCCGGCGCGTTCGTGTTCGGGATGTTCCACAAAGGAGCGTTCTCCTACCCGTACCTTGAGGATGATGACCCGTGGCAGCACGCGCAAGCGACCGCGTATATCGCGACTGAGCGCACGTACGACATCGACCCGGCGGTGCGCGAGCTCAACCCCGGCTACGCGTTCTACCTCGAGCCATACCCGCCGACGTTCGATGTGCTCATGGGCATCCTGCGCCAGGCGAACGACAGCACGGTCTGGACCTTGAAGTTCTTCAATGCGCTCCTGTGTGGTATCGCTATCCTCTTCGTGTTCCTCGCCGCGCGCGCGTACCTGGGCAGCGACACGAAAGCCGCGTTCGCGGCCGTCACGATCGCTGTCCTCCCGAGTTTCATGAGCCACTTCATCTGGAGCCAGACTCTCGCGCTCGTGATCTTCCCTGTCGCGCTCTACGCGAGCATCAAGGCCTTCGAGGACCGGTCCTGGCTCGCGCCAGCGATCATCGCGGTCGCGAGCATGCTGGTCACGCAACCGGTCGTCTCGCTCGTGTTCGGCGTGACGTTGCTCCTGCTTGTCGCGTTCGTGTTCCTGCACGAACTCACCCAACCGAAGGGGAAGAAAAGCAAGACCAGCATCAAGACGCTCCTCGCCCGATTCCCGGAGTCCGTGAACGGTCTTGCGGTCGGCGCTGGCGGGCTCCTCCTTTCCTTCATCGTGTACTGGATCCCGCAGATCCTCAAATGGACGTGGGCGGGTTTCCTGAAACTGCGCGGTGCGGAGCTCACGACCGGTTGGGGCGGCGCGTACGCGCTGCAGACGTACAACCTCTGGACGGAAGTCATCAACGCCCCCATGGCTGGGCGCATCGACCAACCCGTCGGTTGGGGACTCGCGCTCACCGTCATCCTCGTCCTTGGTGTCATCGCGATCCTCGCGAGCGGCGCACGCACGCTCAACCCCCGCAAGGGATGGCGTCACTTGCACCTGCTGCTATGGAGCGCACTGCTCACGTACGCGATCCTCGCGCCTTCCTTCGGTCTGCCAGGGTGGGGCGCGAGCAGGACGTGGGCGTACCTCGCGATACCGCTCGTGATGCTCGCGGCCGAAGGCGCGTCGATCATCGCGCGCAGCATCACGCGCAAGGACGCGATGCGCGCTGCTATCCTTCTCGTGTTCCTGATCGCGATCATCGCGACGAGCTTCCCGGCGAAGTGGAGCCAGCAGACGAACCCCGGCTGGCCGCCGGGGGCGCACTGGACCGCGACCCAAGCGGCGAACGGAGCCATCGAGTATCCTGAGCTGCGCGGCTATCTCCAGATGCAGCAATTGCTCCCAGCAGGCACGGCAGTCTATCCGTTCTGCCTAGGCGACCAGCACGCGATCGGGTTCGATATGGTGAGCAAGCCATGGGACATCGACGTCGCTCGCTTCCGGTATGGCGGTCTCAACCACACGCCACAGGAGACGATCGACTTCCTCACGAGCGAAGGGTACCAGTACGTCACGTTCACGATCGCGTGCGTGCGCGATCACGGCGAGAACACCACCACCAAGTTCGTGCAGGATCTCAGCGCGACGGGACGGTTGCAGCTGACGCATCAGGACAACGGGTTCCTGCTCGCCAGGATCGTGTGAGACGATGCGCCTGCTCTTCATCCTCGAGAACTTCCACCCCCACATCGGCGGCGTGGAGGTGGTGTTCCGCGAGCTCACAAGCGGCCTCGCGACACGCGGCCATACCGTGACGGTCCTCACGCGACGATTGCCGGGAACGAAGAGGACCGAAACCCTTGACGGCGTACGCATCGTGCGCGTCTGGAGCGGCGGCACGCGCTACCTCTTCACGTTCACGGCCGTCCCCGCCGCGCTGCGACTCGCGCGACACGCGGACGTGATCCACACGACCACCTTCAACGGCGCGCCACCAGCGTGGTTCGCCGCGCGCGTGCGCGGCAAGCGGGTCGTGCTCACGGTGCACGAGACGTGGCTCGGGAAGTGGCGCGCGTTCACGGACTTCGGTCCCGTGCGCGCATGGCTGCACGAGATGCTCGAGCAGTGCGTGTTCCTGCCACGCTATGACCGCTACGTGTGCGTCAGCGACGCGACCCGCAACGCGCTCACGCAAGCGCTGCCGCGCACAGCCGCAAGCGCGCTCACGATCCACAACGGGTTCGACCCCGAGCATTGGAGCACGCCACGCAAGAGCGAAGCGAAACGCCTGCGCAAGCGCCTCGGCATCGACGGGAAATTCGTGGTGCTCGGGTACGGCCGTCCCGGCGCGAGCAAGGGGTTCACGCACCTCATCACCGCGTTCTCACGCGTGAAGCGACGTGTCCCCGAAGCGACGCTCGTCCTGATCCTGAGCACGGATGCGCAGTACGCGCACAAGATCGAGCGCTTCAAGCGCGAAGCGCCAAAAGGCACACTCTTCCTCCCGCCGCAGCGGTACGCGGATCTGCCGGCGTACGTGCAGATGGCCGACTGCGTCGTCGTCCCGAGCCTCACGGAAGGGTTCGGGTACGCGGTGCTCGAGGCTGTCTCGGCGGGCGTGCCGGTCGTCGCGAGCGATACCACGAGCATCCCTGAGGTGATCGGCGGCGCGCACGTGCTGGTGCGACCAGGCGACCCGAACAGCATCGCCGACGGCATCATCAGTGTTGCGCGCAATCGTATCAGGAAATCACCCGTTCGACAATTCCCGTGGAGCGCGAACATCGCGAAGCACGAACGATTGTACCGAGAGCTCGCGGGACAGAAAAAAAGGAAGAGGAGGGGACGCGCGTGAAGAAGCTGCGCATCCTCTTTGTCGCCGAGCAATTCTGGCCGAAAGCGGCCGGAGGCGAGGTGTGGGCGTGGGACCTCACGCGCGAGCTCGCGCGGCGCGGACATCGCGTGACAGCACTCACGAGCGCCCAGAACGGACTGCCCGCCGATGAGACGCGTGACGGCGTGCGCATCCTGCGCCGATCGTTCCCCGCGCGAAGCCGACCATTGCGGTTGATCCGCAACAAGGCCCTGCAGCGGTATGTGCGCACACTCCTGTCGACGGAGAAGTTCGATATCGTGCACACGGCAGCGTACACGATGAACGTGTCCGTCTCGCGCATCGCGAAACGTGCCGGCGTGCCGTGCGTCACGGCCGTACACTCGTATTTCGGGGATGATTGGAAACGGCTCTCGCCGTTGTGGCCGCTCCTGCGGACACTCGAGCGGCGTACGCTCCGTCAGGATGCGTCCGCGATCCTCCACGTGCCATCCGCCTACCTTGACGCGCGCATCCGCGCCGATATGGGCACGGGCAAAGTGTGCACGTGCCTCAAGCGCAAGCTGCGCGTCATCCCCAACTGGTGCCCGGACCGGTTCCCAGCACCCCGTCGGTTCCCGACGCCGACGCTCCTATTCGTCGGCTCCCTCGAGCCGGTGAAAGACCCGCTCGCGTGCATCGCGGTCGCCAAGCGCCTCAAGATGCCCTTGGTCATCGTCGGGACCGGGTCGCTTGAGCGCACGCTCCTGCGCGAAGCGGCACGGGCGGGCATCGCACTCACGGTTCTGCCGCACGCGTCGCGCGACGAGACGCTCGCGATGATCGGCGGCGCAGCGCTCGTGCTCGTGCCGAGCGTCACGGAGAGCTTCTCGCTTGTCGCGCTCGAGGCGGTCGCGCAAGGCACGCCGGTCGCTGGCCGACCGGTCGGCATCCTCCCGGCATTGCCGGGCGTGATCGCGTGGCCACCGACGCGCGTGCCCAAACGGCTCACGACCACGCAAGTGAACGCCGCGCGCAAGCGATTCTCCAAGCGCAGCGGGGTCGACGGGATCGAAGGCGCGTATCGGGACGCGATCGCGCAGAATGTTTAAATAGACCTGCCGGGTACTGCCCGTCGATGAGCGGCAAGAGGGGTGTCGGTCGGGGACCTCGCGTCACGGTCTGCGTGCCGGTCTACAACGGCGAGCAGTACCTCAAGGCGGCACTCGATTCCATCCTGAAACAGACCTACAAGGATTTCGAATTGTACATCCTGGACAACCGCTCCACCGATCGGACACCGGAAATCGCTCGCTCCTACAAGGACCCGCGTGTGCGCTACTTGCGCAACGCGAAGAATCTCGGTTCGCTTGGGAACTGGAACCGGTGCACCAGGACCGGAAGCGGCGCGTACGTCGCCATCTACCACGCGGACGACGTGTACGAACCGACGATACTCGCGCGCGAGGTCGCGATCCTCGAGCAGCACAAGGATGTCTGTTGCGTGTTCACGAACTCCACGTCCATCGACGGCAAGGGTCGCGTCATCGGGCAAGGCAAGCAACCGCCGCACCTCATCGACCGACCGCTGCGATTCCCCGAAGTGTATCGGTATATGCTCGAGACGTTCCGCTCGCCATACACCTCACCGACCTGTATCGCACGACGCAGCGCATACCGCAAGACCGCACCATACAGCCCTGCCGTGAACCAAGCGGGCGATGTGGACATGTACCTGCGCCTCACCGCCGTCGGAGGGGCGTACCTCATCAGCGATCGGCTCATCCGCTACCGTCACAGTGACGGCCAGGCATCCATCCGGTACTCGACGAACTACGTCAAGCCCAACCAGCTCTTCAAGGTGATCGACAAGAACCGTCGTCTGATGAAGGAACCGGTCCCCAAGAGCACCTGGCGCATCTACGAGGCATACCGTGACTGGGACTACACGGTGTGCGCGATCAACATCCTCGCGAAATCCGACCGCAAGCGCGCGGAGCGCCGACAAGCGCGCGCGTACCTGCGCCGATCCCTGACGCTACGGCGCGTGCTGCGCTGCTATCGAGAACCGCTCCTGATAGGCATCACGCTCGCGATGCTCCTCGCAGCGCACACCGGCTGGGGCGGCAAGCTCGCGAAACGCATCAACGATGTCCGATGGAAGAGGCACCTCGCACAATGATGATGGACCTGCAAGCGGTCAGACGGCTCTCTGCGCGCGTGCGCAAGCACGTGCTGCGTATGACGCACCGATCGGGCGGATCGCATATCGGGCCGATGCTCTCGTGCACGGATATCATGACGAGCGTCTACGCGATCGCACGCGTCACGCCAGAAACCGCATCGGATCCCGATCGCGATCGCGTCATCCTGAGCAAAGGCCACGCTGCGGCGACGCAGTACGCGATCCTCGCAGAACTCGGGTTCTGCAAGAAAGAGCTCCTTGACACGTACTGCGCGGACGATAGCCCGCTTTCCGGGCATCCGGATATCGGTTGCGTGCCTGGCGTCGAGACGACGACCGGGTCCCTCGGGCACGGGCTGCCGGTGAGTGTCGGTATGGCGCTCGCCGCGCGCATCGACCAGCGCCCCTACCGCGTGTTTGTCGTGCTGGGCGACGGCGAGTGCAACGAGGGAAGCGTCTGGGAAGCAGCGCTCGCGGCCGGCTCGTTGCGCCTGGGCAACCTTGTCGCTATCATCGATCGCAACGGCCAGCAAGGGATGGGCAAGACCGAATCGATCATCGCGCTCGAGCCGCTCGATGAGAAATGGCGGTCGTTCGGGTGGGAGACCGTCACGGTCGACGGGCACGACCACCGCGCGATCATCGACGAGCTCAAAGCCGCGCAAGACCGCGATCGCCCGACGGCGATCATCGCGACCACCATCAAGGGCAAGGGCGTGTCGTACATGGAGGACCAGCTCCTGTGGCACTACCGCAACCCGAACGATGATCAGCTCGCGCAAGCGATCAAGGAGATCGACGATGCGCTGGAGGACGAGCGATGAGGAACGCGTTCATCGAGGCGCTCATCGAGCTCGCGCAAGAAGACGAGCGCGTCGTGCTCCTCACGGGCGATCTCGGGTACTCGTTCTGCGAGCGGTTCGGGGAACGGTTCCCCGGCCGCTACTACAATCTCGGCATCAGCGAGCAGAACCTCATGGGCGTCGCCGCCGGCCTGGCGCTGTGCGGCAAGAAGGTGTTCGCGTACTCCATCGCGACATTCGCGACCAACCGGCCATACGAGCAGGTGCGCATCGACATCGGTTTCCAGCACGCCGACGTCGTGATCGTCGGCGTGGGCGGCGGCGTGGCGTATGGGTCGTACGGCCCGACGCACCAGGCGACCGAGGATATCGCGCTCATGCGCAGCATCCCCGGTATGACCGTCCTGTGCCCAGGCGATCCGGTCGAGTCACGGCTCGCGACGATCGCCGCGTACCATCATCGGGGCCCGGCGTATTTGCGCTTGGGCAAGGGGAAAGAGGCGATCGTGCATACGGACGCGCCAAAGGGAATCACCATCGGCGAAGCGTTGCTTGTGCGCGCGGGCACCGATGTGACGATCATCAGCACCGGCGACGGTCTCGGGATCGCTGTCGACGCAGCACGACGGCTCGCAGAGCACGGCTGTGACGCGCGAGTGCTGAGTATGCCGTGCGTCAAGCCGATCGACCGTGCAGCCGTCCTGCGCGCCGCGCACGAGACACGACACATCATCACGGTCGAAGAGCACAACATCATCGGCGGATTGGGCAGCGCCGTCGCCGAGATCCTCGCCGAGAGCGGCACCGCGACCCCGCTCACGCGTATCGGCGTCCCCGATATGTTCTTCGAGCTCGCGGGCAGCCAAGCGCACCAGCGCAAGCGCGCCGGCATCACCGCAGAACGTATCGTCGAAGCGGCGCTGGAACGGGCGTAGGCCTTGCACGACGGCCGACGTCAGCCGCTTCCAGGAGGGTGCGCACGATAGTGCGTGTACAGCATCCTGATCGCGTCCGGCAGGGGGGTGAAGCGCACATCCGGCATCTCGGCACGCAACCGCGCGTTGTCACCCGTATACTCGAGATTCAACCCCGGCTCGACGGTGCGCACCTCCACAGGCGCCGGCGCGATACTGTTGACGATCCGAGCTATCTGCGACAGCGTGACCGTCTCGTCAGGAACGACATTGTACGCGCCCTGCGCGGTCGCCGACGTGAGCATGTGCTCGACGATCGGCGCCAGATCGAGCACCCAGAGGTAGCTGAACACCACATCCTGGCGGATGGTGATCGGCTCCCCACGCAGCGCATCGAGGATCGCCATGGAGATGAAGCGACGCGAGATGTCCTCGTAGGGACCGAACACGCCAAAAAGCCGCAGGACGACCGCGTTCGGGATGTCTGCAGCCCAGCGTGAGCTCGCGAGCTTCGATCGGCCATAATCATCGGTGGGGTTCGCGTGCGCGTCGTCCTTCTCACGCGCGCGGACAATCGGCTTGCTCTTGTCGTACTCCGCGCCCGAGCCCAGCAGCACGATGCGCCGCACGAGCGGCGCGCACGCGGCGACGCTCTCGAACATGCGCGTATTGCGCACGAGCGTATCGGAGGCGGACTTGGATACGCCGGCAGCGGCGGCGTGCACGATCGCCTCGATCCGATGGTGTTGGACGAACGACCGGAGCGCGTCCGCATCCTGGATGTCGAGCTCCGATGCCACGGGCGCAAGGATCTCGTGCGAAACACGCAAGATCGGGAGGATATTGCGGCCGATGAAGCCGCTCCCGCCGGTGAACAGCACGCGCATGCGGGCGAGAGCCGTGCGTGGACTATTTATGGGCTGCGGTGATGCCTGGGAGGCGGACGCTCAAGCATCGATACGCGATGCGAAGAACCGCTCGAACGAGTCGAGCACGTGCGCGTACATCTCCGGCGTGATGCCGGGCCACACGCCGATCCAGAACGTGCTGCGCATCACCGTGTCCGTGTTGCGCAGGTCGCCCACCACGCGATGCGTGACGCCTTCGAACATCGGCTGTTTCGTGATGTTCCCCGCGAACAGCATCCGCGTCGCGATGCGGTCGCGCTCGAGGTGCTCGACGAGGTCGTTCTTCGTGAACCCCGCGTGCTCGCGGACCGTGATGAGGAACCCGAACCAGGACGGAGCGCTGTTCTCGGTGGCGCGCGGCAAGAGGAGCCAACGGTCGTACTTCGTGAGCTGCTCGGTGAGGAACGCGAAGTTGCGCCGCCGCGCCTCGACGAACGACGGGAGCTTGTCGAGTTGCGCAAGGAGGATCGCCGCTTGCATATCCGTGAGCTTCAGGTTGTATCCGACGTGCGAGTACGTGTACTTGTGGTCGTAGCCGAACGGGAGCTTGCCGATCTGCCACAGGAACCGCTTCCCGCACGTGTTGTCCTTTCCTGGCGCGCACCAGCAGTCGCGGCCCCAATCGCGCATCGACTCGATGACACGCTTGAGCAGGCTGTTGTTCGTGAACACCGCGCCGCCTTCACCGGCCGTGATCTGGTGCGCAGGGTAGAAGCTGAGCGTGCCGATATCGCCGAACGTCCCGACCTTGTCGTTGCCGTACGTCGCGCCGAGCGCGTCGCAGCAATCCTCGATCACCCACAGCCGGTGCTTGCGCGCGACCGCCATCACCGCCTCCACGTCCCACGGGTTCCCGAGGGTGTGCGCGAGCATGATCGCTTTCGTGCGCGGCGTGATCGCCTCCTCGAGACGCGTCACGTCGATGTTGTACGTGCCAAGCGTGATATCGAGCAGGACCGGCACGCACCCGTGCTGGATGATGGGCGCGATCGTGGTGGGGAATCCTGCTGCGACGCCGATGATCTCATCGCCAGGAACGATGCGACGATCCCCTAATAGGGGCGAGGTGAGCGCGGCGAACGCGAGGAGGTTCGCCGACGATCCGCTGTTGCACAGGAGCGCGTACTTCACACCCAGGAAGTCGGCGATACGCCGTTGGGCTTCCTGCGCGAAGCGGCCTTCCGTCCACCAGCAATCGAGGCTCGCCTCGACGAGCAACCGGAGTTCCGCCGCATCGTAGGTCTTCCCCGTGACGGGCACGAGCGTCTGCCCAGGCGTGAACGAACGGTGCGCGAGATGGTGCGCGTGGTACGCGCTCACGGCCGCGAGGATCGCCTCGCGTTCGGCAGCCGCGGCCTCGGTCGTCGAGGTGCCACTGCTCATGGGCGCGGACCGCTCGGTCGCAGGCGCGGCTGGTGATCCTTCCAGATCTTCCACGGCGCGCCAGCGTCCCACAGCGCATTGAGGTCGGTGAAATCCTTGTGCGTGTCCATACTGTGCCAGAACCCGGCGTGCGGGTAGAGCGCGACTTGACCGCGTTTCGCGAGGATCGGGAGGATGTCCGCCTCGAATGCCTGGTCATCAGCGGAGATCATGCCCAAGACCGTGCGGTCGACGACCATGAAGCCGCCGTTGATGAAATCGTCGCCAGGCGGTTTCTCGAGGAAGCTGCGCACGTTCCCTTCATCATCGGTGTCCACGATGCCGTACTTCCCTTGCGGGTGCACACCGGTGATCGTGACGAGCTTGCCCGAGCGCTTGTGATGCTCCACGACCGCGCGGATATCCACATCAGAGACGCCGTCACCGTACGTGAGCAGGAAGAACGGATCATCCTGCGGGATGTAGCGCTCGATGCGCTTGATGCGACCTGCGGTGAGCGTGCGCTCGCCGGTGTTCGCGAACGTGACGTTCCAGTTCTCGACCTCGTGCGTCCGGTGCCAGATATGCTCCTTTTCGCGCAGGTTCATGCTGAAATCGAACGTATCCCACTCGTAGTCCATGAAGAACTCCTTGATCATCCGGCCTTTGTAGCCCAGGCACAGCACGAAATCGCGCATGCCGTTGGTGTCGTAGAGTTTCATAATGTGCCACAGGATGGGCAACCCGCCGATCTCCACGAGCGGCTTTGGCTTGAACTCTGTCTCCTCACGCAAGCGCGTCCCCTGGCCGCCGCAGAGGATCACGACTTTTGGCCGCCAAGCTGGATCCGTCATACCGCGAGGGGAGCCGCCGACCGTATATAAATTTGCGGCCACATCGTCGAGGAGAGCACCAAAACTATTTAAAGCAAGTCCGGGTGCGTGTGGAGGAGGGATGGGAATGCTCAAAGGCAAGAAAGTACTCGTGACGGGCGGCGCTGGCTTCTTGGGCCAACATCTCATCGCGCAACTCCAGGAGCACGGCGTACGGTCGGAGGATATCTTCGTGCCGCGTATCGAGGAGTACGACTTGCGCACGCAAACAGATGCGGACCGTGCGTTCGCGGCCGCGAAGCCAGACATCGTGTTCCATCTCGCGGCCGTTGGTGGTGGTGTCACGTTCCTCAAGGAGCATCCCGGCACGGTCCTGCACGACAACATCACACTGCATACGACCATCATTGACGCGGCACGCCGGCACAAGGTCCAGAAGTTCGTCGCCATCGGATCCGGCCTCATCTACCCTGCAAGCGCACCAAAACCGTTGCGCGAGGACACGATCTGG
Source organism: uncultured Methanosarcinales archaeon (assembly GCA_964396935.1). Classification (GTDB taxonomy): domain Archaea; phylum Nanobdellota; class Nanobdellia; order Woesearchaeales; family UBA525; genus UBA525. Next base: position 15,154 of record CAYNGK010000007.1, read on the forward strand.
AACGGGTACCCGCACGAGACGACCGCGTGCTACGGCATCGCGGCACGCGCGCTACTCGCGCTCGTGCAGGAGTACCGGCGCGAGTTCGCGCTCGACGCGATCTTCCTCGTCCCAAGCAACCTGTACGGCCCCGGCGACCATTTCTTCGCGCCGCACCCGCACGTCATACCCGCGACGATCCGCAAGCTCGACGACGCGCGCGGCGCACCCATCACCTTGTTTGGCACCGGCGAGGCCGCGCGCGAGTTCCTGTACGTCAAGGACGCGGCGCGAGCGATCGCGACCGCGGCGCAGGAGTACTCCTCGCCTGAGCCGATGAATCTCGGCACAGGGGTAGCGACGCCGATCGGAGTAATGGGCGCTGGGATCAAGGACGCGCGCGGCTCGACGAGCGCGATCGCCTGGGACGCGACCCAGCCAGAAGGAGAACGGTTGCGATGCTTCGACGTGTCGCGTATGCGCGACGCGCTCTCGTACGCTCCCCACACCCCGCTTGCGGACGGCTTGCGCGAGACGATTCATTGGTACCGCGCAGAGAAAGCCCGTAGGGCACAGGAGGCGGCGTGATGGAACGCATCACCTCCGTTGCGGAACCTGGCCGGCTCCTGCATATCATCTACCGCGACGCGGACCTCACGGCCCAGGCGCAGCGTGGCGTCGATATCACGCCCGAAGAGATGGCGCTCCAAGCGCGCGCGATCCGGGCGACTGCCGGTACGGTATTCCCCGCGCATCGGCACTACCCGCAGGAACGCGTCACGGACGCGACGCAAGAATCCATCATCGTCATGCGCGGCCGTGTCAAGGCGACCTACTACGACACGGACGGGACGCCGCTCGCCGAGGTTACGCTTGCGGCCGGCGACCTCACCGTGACGTTCGCTGGCGGCCACCGCTTCGAGATCCTCGACAACGACACGTTGCTGTATGAGCACAAGAACGGCCCATACAACGGCAAAGCACGCGACAAGGAGATGCTGCCCGATGGTTAGGGACCGCTGCCTCATCTGCGGCTCGCGCGAGCTCTCGACCGTCATCGACCTCGGCCTGCACCCGTTCGCGGACACGTTCCTCAAGGAAGAGGATCTCGCGCACGGTGAGACGGTGTACCCGCTCGTGTGCGACCTGTGCGTCGCGTGCGGGCAGGTGCAGCTGCGCCACCCCACAGACCCGAACGAGCGGTACGTGAACCATGAGTACTCCTACACGTCGGCGAACTCCGCGTTCTCGCGCGCGCACTGGGACGCGTACGCGACCGACGTCGCCGAGCGCGTCACGCTCTCAGCATCCGGTCTCGTCGTCGAGGCCGGTTCGAACGACGGATACCTCACCGCGCGGTTCGCCGCGCGCGGCAACACCGTCCTTGGCGTCGATCCGTCGCCTGCGATGGCTGAACTCGCGCGCGAGCGCGATGTCGAGACGGTCGTGGCGCTGTTTGGCACCGATGTCGCCGCGCGCATCGGGAGGTCGCACGGCAAGGCGGAGCTCATCGTCGCGAACAACGTGTTCAACCACGCGGATGCACCCGTCGATTTCGTCACGGCTGTAGCCGCGCTGCTTGCTGACAACGGGACGTTCGTGTTCGAGCTCCCGTACTGGAGCACGACGATCTCGAGCGGGAAGTTCGACCAGATCTACCACGAGCACGTGAGCTACTTCAGCGCGACCTCTTCCGCGAGCATCCTACGCAAGGCAGGACTCGCCATCTGGGCGGTGGAAGTCGTGGATTACCACGGCGGATCGCTGCGCGTGTACGCGCGCAAGGCCGCGCAGTGCGGACCGTGCCCGGATGCCGACGCGCTGATGCGCGAGGAGCGCGAGCTGGGCTTGTTCGACCCCGCGATGTACGCGCGGTTCATGGAGACGCTCCACGCCAAGCGCGCGTCGTTCCTGGCTCGAGTGTACGCGATCCGCGCACGCGGCGGCACGATCGTCGCTGTCGGCGCCGCAGCGAAAGGGAACACCCTCTTGAACTTCTACAATCTCGACGCGAAGACGCTGCGGTTCGTGACCGACGCGTCCGAGCACAAGCAGGGGAAGTACACCCCCTACACGCGTATCCCAATCCGCGGCGATGAGGTATTCGCCGACATCGAGGCGCCGCACGCGCTCATCTTGTCCTGGAACATCTCCGACCGGCTCAAGGAGGCGCTGTTGCGCATCAACAAGGATATCACGTTCATCTCCCCCTGGGAGGACTGAGGCTGACCGATGGAAACCCGCAATATCTGGAACGACGTCCCCGCACCGCTCGAACTGCACGAGGACGCTCGCGGACGCATCGTGGATGTGTTCTACCACCAGCAGATCGAGCACGTCGCGGTCATCGACTCGAACAAGGGCGCATTGCGCGGCAACCACTACCACAAGGAGACCGTCCAGCATATGCTCATGACGAAGGGCGCGATGGAGTACTGGTACAAGCCCGTCGACAGTGATGAGCCGGCGACACATATCGTCGTGCGCGCAGGCGACCTCGTCTCGACACCACCCTTGGAGATCCACGCGCTGCACATCCTCGAGGATGGCACGCAGTTCGTCGTGTTCTCGACCGGTATGCGCGGCGGGAAGGACTACGAGTCAGACACGTACCGCGTGGACTCGATCTTCCCCAAGCACTACCACGACAAGAAGTGAACGGTTTCAGCCGTGCAGGATGTGCGTGAGGAAGCTGTCCGCTTCCGCGTACTTGTTGCGCGGGATGTTCTTCACGTCGTAATCGACCTCGATCATGACTGGAACGCCCTTCGCTTGCGCATCAAGAAGGCACGTGCGTAGCGTCTCGCGCGAGAGCAGGCCGTCGTTGACGCCCCAATCTCCCCACTGTTGTGCGATCTCTGGTAAGTTCTCCAAGTGCACACCGATACCGTTCGTGTTGCTCATATGGATCGCTTTCGCTCGACGGGTGAAGCTCTGCAAGTCACCGATTACCGCATCATATTGGTCCCAATCTTGCACGAGCAGCGAGCGGAAGAGCGTCGTGGGATCGATGCCGTTCTGCTTGAACTGCATCGGGAGGTGTTTGGCCGCGGCCCAGTGCGCGATATCGCACGTGTACCCACCATCTCCAAGGATGCTCCACGCGCCAAATTGCGTGAACGGCAAATAGTGCATACGTGGCACGCCATCGCGACGATCCGGCATATACACCGCCGGCGGCGCATTCTCCAAGAGCATACCCAACCCGCCCTTCTGGGCGAGATTCTTGAGTGAGCGGAAACGCGATTTGACGCGCATGAACAATTCAAGGGCGCGGGATGAGAATTCCTCAGCACCGTAGATGCCAGCTGCCGGCCCTGCCGGTTCGAGCGCGTCATACACGAACACGCCCGCGTGCGTGTCGACCGTGCAGGGGATCCCCGACGGGTCGAGCGCTTTGAGCGCCGCGGTATGCTCTACAGTCGTCTCGAGCAGGCTGTGCGTGCCGAAAGCTGCTTGCTCTTGTTCGTCACACGCCAAGCTGTCTTCCGAGTATACTGGTGTCTGCGCGTGGATGATGGGTAAGCGCAAGCGCGCTTGATTCTCGAGCTGGCGTTCACGCCGCTCTGGCTTGAGCAACGGTCGAGTGTAGAACAGGAACGCGGACACTGTGGATTCGATGCCATACCCGCGTAGGAGCGCCGGGATGCGTTCGCGGGCCTCTTGGAACGCGGCGATCTCACCGTCATTGTGCAGCGCGACAGGCAATCCGATGTGGAGCGGCGCGGTCACGGAGAAGCATAGGGGCGGGCGATTTATAAGTTTTTCTGTATTTCACCACTTTTAAGTGATTAATTCACATACGCACAGGCATCGTCGAAGAGATATTATCTACTATAAGGAACAGAATTAAACGCCACTCAACAACCATCGACAAGGACAAAGACACAGAAAACTACGCCACGTGCTTGCGCTCACGTTTAGGCAACTTCTTCGCCAATTCACGCGCCTTCGCGATGTAGAACTCCTCATCGCGGTGCACGCCGTGCTCGATCGGGAGCTTCCCGGTCTTCTCCATCCAGTGGCGCACGTCGGCAGCGAGCATCATACGCGCCAATTCGTTGAACTTGACCGTCGGGACCCACCCGAGGATCTCCTTCGCCTTCGTCGCGTCGCCCAGGAGCGCCGGCACTTCGGCAGGGCGCTTGAAGCGATCGCTCGTCTCGAGATAATCGCGGTAGTCCAGGCCCAGCATCGAGAAGCACTCGTCGAGGAACTCCCGCACGGTGTGCGTCTCCTGCGTCGCGATCACGAAATCATCCGGCTTGTCGTGCTGGAGGATGTGCCACATCGCCTGGATGTACTCGCCTGAGAATCCCCAGTCGCGCTTCGCGTCCAGGTTCCCCAGCGTGATGTGGTCGATCTCCCCCACAAGGATGCGCGCGACTTCCGTCGTGATCTTCTTCGTCACGAAGTTGTGCCCACGACGCGGGGACTCGTGGTTGAACAGGATGCCGTTGCACGCGAACAGGCCGTACGCGTTGCGGTAGATGCGCGTCAGATGGTACGCCGCGAGCTTCGAGACCCCATACGGGCTCTGCGGGAGCATCGGTGTGAGCTCGCTTTGGGGCGGCGGCGAGATGCCGAACATCTCGGACGAGGAGGCCTGGTAGTACCGGCATTTCGAGTTCATCTGGCGCAAGCACTCGAGGATACGCAGGGTCCCGAGCGTGTTGATGTTGATCGTGGACTCGGGATTGTCGAAGCTGATCCCGACGTGGCTTTGCGCGCCGAGGTTGTAGATCTCGTCCGGTTGGAACTCCTCGATGATGTGCCGGATGCTCACGCCGTCCGTGAGGTCCGCGTACTTCACGACAAACGGGCACTCTGGGCCGGACTGGCCCTCGTACTTGCGCACGAGGTGCTCGAAACGGATCGTGTTGGGGTGGCTCGATCGGCGGATGATGCCGCGCACGAGATACCCTTTCGCGAGCAGGAACTCCGCGAGGTACGAGCCGTCCTGCCCCCCGATGCCCGTGATGAGCGCGACTTTCGGACGCATGACCGGCGGGCGAGGCGCTGGGTTTATAAAACTTGCCGCGGTCCATCGACGACAGGAATGGCACGCCAGCAGGAACGGGTCGCACGAAAACCACTCATCCTCCTCGATTCCCCGTTCCGCAACGAGGAGGACATCTTCACGCTCAAGAAAGGCAAGCACAGCAGCATCGAATCCGACGCGTGGCTCGCGGACCTCAAACGCTACCTCGAACGCAAGGGATATCGGGTGGACACGGTCGCTGGCCACGACCTCGCGCAAGCGGACTATCTCATCCTCATCGACGCGGTGCTCAGCGACCCGTACCTGCACGAGCTGCGGCGACGCCGCAAGGAGCTCAAGGCGCGCACCGGCCTGGTCGTGATCGACGCCGAAGTCATCAATCTCTACCAGCATACCGAACGGGCGTTACGCCTGTTCGACCGCGTGCTCACGTGGGACCCGGCGCGCATCGACCGGAAGAAATTCTACCCGTACCACTTACCGGAGAGCTTCTTCCCGAAGAATCCGTTCCGGATCCCGTACCGCAAGAAGCGGTTCCTCTGTATGATCAACTCGCACAAGCACTCCCTCTATCCGACGGAGCTGTACAGCGAGCGCAAGCACGCGGCGCTCTTCTTCGAGCGCACAGCTGAAGGCATCGATGTCTACGGCGCTGGCTGGGATCGGCGACCGCCGATCAAACCGGTGCTGTTGCACGCCGCGTACCGCTGGCGATTCGTGCTCGGCAGTCTCCTACGGCTCGACCGCAAGCCGTTCGCGAACCTCCTCGAGTACGTCCGCAACAGGCCGCGGCTCAAGTCAGAGACGATCAAAGGGCGGTTCGAAGGATCATCGGTCGCCGTGTACGCGAAGTACAAGTTCGCCATCTGCTTCGAGAACGCGCGCGACATCCCCGGATACGCGACCGAGAAGCTGTTCAACTGCCTCAACGCGCGCACCATCCCCATCTACTGGGGCGACGCGGCGACCCTCGATGGTGTCCCGCAAGGGTGCTACGTCGATATGCGCAAATTCAAGACGTACGAGGAGCTCTACGCGTTCCTGCGGCGTATCGATGAGAAGGAGTACGCGCAGTATCTCAAGCGCATCGACGCGTATCTCAAGACGGCAGAGAGAGGACCGTACGGCATTCCGGCGTTCACGAAGCAATTCTACGACGGACTGATCAAGCGCTGAGACGCGGCCTGGCCCGATAGGAGTTCCCGATACCAAGCGACCGTGATCGCGAGACCCGCATCGAGATCGTGCTTGGGAGTCCACGCGAGGAGCCGTTGCGCCTTGTGCGCGCTGAGGTACTGCTCGCGGATCTCGTTGGACGCCTGGTTCAAGATCAGCGGTTGGGCGTCCGACCCGAGCAAGCGGAGGATGCGGTTGAACAGGTCGAGCACGGTTACTTTGTTCTCCGTGCTGAGATTGAACGCCTCACCCACGATGTCCGGACGGTGGATGTTCTCCGCGATCGTGAGGTAGCCGTCCACCGCATCAGGCGTGAAGAAGTAGTCGCGCACGAACAGCCCGTCGCTGCGGATGACCGGGCGCTCGCCACGCAGGACGCTGCGGACCGTGCCGGGGATGATGCGATCGTAGTTGTTATCGCCAGGACCGTACAGGTTGCCGCAGCGCGTCACGCACACCGGCAGGCCATACGTGAGGAAGTAGGAACGGGCGAGGAGGTCTGCGCAGGATTTCGAGACATCGTACGGGTACTCGCCATGCAGCGGCGCATCCTCCGTATAGGGGAGGGTCGGCTGCGAACCGTACGCCTTGTCGCTCGACGCGACGAGGACGCCCTTGACGGTCGGCGTGAGCCGGCACGCCTCGAGCAGGTTCCACGTGCCGCGGATGTTCGACTCGAACGTCTCGCGCGGGTTCGCGACCGCATGGCGTACCTGGGTCTGCGCACCGATGTGGAACACGTACTCGACACGATACTTCTGCATCAGGCGCAGCATCAGGTCGTAATCCTCAAGCCGTCCCGGGACGATCGTGACCCGATCGAGCGTCTCCCCTTGGTACAGGAGCGAATGGTTCATCCAATCGCGCACAAGGATCACCACGTCGGCTCCTGCGCGCACGAGCGCGCGAGTCATCCACGAGCCGAGCATACCGGTGGCGCCGGTGACGAGGACCGTGCGGCCCTTCCAGAGCGCGATGCGTTCTGCGGTGATGCCGCACAGCTCATCGATCATCGCGTCAGGGATGACGACTTCTTCTCGCGCCAGAACCGACGCGTTGTGCGCGTGCGCTCGACTTGATCCCATCGATGAGCGGGCATCTGCCGGCTTTTAAAAAACGGTATGGTGACGCAGCGAACGCATTTATATATCGCCGGCACATCGCAAGGGGTGTGGTCCCGCAGGTCTCCATCATCATCCTCAACCGGAACGGGAAACGGTACTTGCGACGGTGCCTAGACGCGCTACGCGCGCAATCGCACCAGGATCTCGAGATCATCTTCGTCGACAACGCATCGGACGACGGCTCTGTCGAATATGTCCAAGAGCGCTACGCGCGCGAGATCCGTTCAGGGAAGCTGCGCGTCATCCGCAACCGCGTGAACGCGGGGTTCGCCGAAGGGAACAACATCGGCTGGCGCGTCGCACGAGGAGAACTCATCGTGCTGCTCAACAACGATACCAGAGCACATAAGCACTGGCTGCGCGAGCTCGTGTGCGCGATGCGCACGCACCCGCAGATCATGCTGTGCGGGAGCGCGTACTACGACACCGGATCGCGCGCGCAGTGGGAGGATGCGTTCCTGCGACGCAAGATGGGGTTGAGCATGAACCCCGCCGGCGAGGCAGTCCCCGCACGACGACGCGTCGTCGATGAACCGCGGCTCGTCGCCGCGTTCTTCGTCTCCGGCAACGGCGTGATGCTGCGCAAGGCGCAGTTCGACCGGCCGTTCTACGCGCCGTACTTCGCGTACGCCGAAGACACGTACCTCGGTTGGCTTGCGCAATTGCGCGGCGGCGAGGTCGTGTACGACGTCGATGCGCGGATGGAGCACTTGGGCGGCGGCACGAAGCGCGTCTCCACATCCGCGTTCAAACGCGAGCTGCTCGTGCATGGCAGCAAGAACCAGCTGATGAACCCGCTGATCTTCTACGGCTGGTGGACGCTCGTGCGCGCCCTGCCGCTCATCGCGCTCACGCAACTCGGGCATCTCATCGACAACCCGCGCAAGCTCGGCATCAAGTGCCGCGCTGCATGGTGGGTGCTCACGCACCCCCGCACGATCCTGCGCGAGCGCAGGCGCGTGCAGGCGACTCGGAAGGTGCCTGATCGTGCGATCGTCGCGCGTATGAGCAGCCTGTTCTTCGACGAGCATCTCGCGCAGGAGCTCTATCGCGGCAGCCACCAAACAGCGATCCGTGCGCTCAACGCGTTCTCGCGCGGCTATTGCCGGCTCGTGCGCTTGCGCACGCAGGACCTGCGCGAGCGATAGATGAGATTCCGTCCCAGGTGCGCAAGCTAGAGCGGCACGAACTCGACGTGCGGGTCAAGCGCGGCGAGCTGCTCGCGGATCTCCTTGTTGTAGTGCCCGAGATTCAGGAAGACCCGTAGGTTGCGCCGCTTGCCGACGATATCCTCTGGCTTGCGGCAGGTGAGCCCTGTGCCGTACAGTCGCTTGTCGTGCTTGTGGACGCTGTTGTCCATGATGCCGGCGAACCGTGATTCCTCAAGGCCGTACATGAACAGCGGCTGCGAGAAGTTGCTCGCGCCAAACAGCCAGTTCTCCTTGTCCGGCGTCGCCTTCTCCCGGATCGTCGCTATGCGCCGGGCGATACCGCTCGCGTACAGGTCCAGCACACGACGCGCGTACCCGGCCGCATCGATACGGAACGGCACCGGCGTCGCGACCTTCTGCGCGACGATCTGGACAGAGTGGTCGCGAAAGAATTTCAGCTCACGCACGACGAATCCATTGCGGTAGTGCAGCTGTAGCCAGTGCGTGTTGAGGCAGATCCCTGGGTGCTCGAAATTCAGCATATTCCCGTATCCTTGCGAGAACCCATACTCCATGTTCGGCACCGCTGTGAACAGCAGACCGCCGTCATCCAGGCACGTCCACGCGTTGCGGAAGTACTCGTTGTACTCCAGGAAGTGCTCAAGGGTATGCGAGGAGACAACAGCAGCGAACTGACCAGCCAGCCCGTCGGCGACCTCGGGGTTCAGGAGCATCTCATGCAAGATCACGCCTTCTCTTGGCCCTTCATAGACCGGATCGATGACCTCGATATCGCGCATCCCGCGCGATTGGAGCTTGCGGATGAGCTTTCCCTGGCCGGCACCGATCTCGAGGATGCGCCCTTGCGCGTGGTGTTTCGCGATGAGTTCAGCGAACGATTCATACTGCGCATCCCACGTCGGGCCGATACCGTCGGAGTGGAAGATCTGGTACAGGATCTGCGGGTCGACCGTGTCACGGAGGATGATCAGGCCGCACGCCTCGCACATGCAGATCGTGAAGGGCGCGAACAGGTCCTGTTCGCGCGGCGTATCGACGCACACCGGCAGGAGCGGGAATCGCAATTCGATGTGCGGCGCGATCGGGGCCGAGATGCCCTCATCGCCGCAGGCCGGGCAACGGTCTCGACGGGAGATGTGGGTGAGCAGTTGAGCGGGCGTCATCGTCATAGTCCATCGACGCAAGCTTGAGCGCATATAAGCTTTTTCCCCGACGTCAGCAGTCCTACCATATCCGGCGGCACCGTCTCACCGCATACGTTTTTAAGCCCGTGAGGGTACGCGGGAAGGTATGCGGGTCGCGCTCCATAACCCGACACAACTCACCGTGCGGGCGAACCACACGTTGTACGCGTACGTGATCGAGTACATACGGCGCCACAGGCCGCTCATCTACCTCACGCAGGAGAAGGCGCCCTTGCGCTATTTCTGGTGGCCGATGCCGCGACTCACGCCTGACGGCATCATCGCGCAATTGCGCGAGCTCGGCATCACGTACGGCAGAGAGATGATCATCACGGACATCACGCAACTCAATCGCCGAGCGGATGTCCTCATCGGATTCAGCGGCGAGTACTTCATCCACCCGCCAGAACGGCGTTTCAGCGGCATGACCGTCTATCACACGCAGGACTTCCAGGCGTACTGCCGCCTGAACCACCGCGCGTTGCGCGCGGCGAGCGTGGACCGCGTGTTCTGCACAGGTCAGCTCGATAAGTACTCCCCGCTGTTTCGTGAGGCGTACCCGACGTACGTCGGGAAGGTCATCAGCTTCCCGTTCGGCTATGCCGCGCGCTTCGAGGACCGCACGCCGTGGGACCGCCGCAAGCGCAAGGCGTTCGTGACCGGATCGATCAACCCGACGAGCATCACCAAGTACCCGATAGGCGAGAAGCTCGTCACGGAAGGCAACAAGGTGGTGCACCGGCCGACGACGCCCCTTGAGCGGCTCAAGTACTGGATGTACTACCACGTGCTGATCCGTGAGGCGTCACGGGAGTACGAACGCCACTACCGCGACCAGGAGTGGTTCCACCCGTTCCGGCGGATGCTCGTGGAGCACGCGCACGAGGTCAAGGACATCGCGGACCTGCGGCTCCCGGTCTATCCGCAGGTGAAGAAATTCGATTTCGACCTGGTCGCAGAGCTTAACCGGCACCAGCTCGCGGTCGTGGACGACGGAAACATCGAGATCGTCGGCGCGAAAGCGTATGAGGCGGCCGCGTGCGGCTGCGTGGTGGTGTGCCCCCGTATGCGATGGTACCGCGAGTTCGGGTTCATCGACGGCAAGACCTGTATCATGTACCGCGAGAACGACCTCGCTGATTTCCGCAAGCAAGTCACGCGATACCTCGCTGATCCGGCGAGCCTACGCCGTATCCGGGACGCTGGCAAGCGGATGGTCACGCACAAGTACAACCACGCGGCGATCGCGGACATGATCCATCACCGGGTCTCGACCGCGTACCGCGGATGGCTGCGCGAACGGCGTAAGCGGCGTCCGGCCACGCGTCGCTTATAAGCGCAAGGTGGCGATCGGCACAATCTTTAAGAGACAGGGCCGAACCTCGGACCGTGAGGGTGATACCGTGCACATGTTCACACCCATACCTGGACTCGAGATCCTCGCAGCGACAAAGATCAAGAAACTCACCAAGCCCTGGGGGCATGAGATCTGGTACGCAGAAGGCGCGCCGAACTTCCGGTACGCGTTCAAGGAGATCTTCATCCGCGCGCCGCACCGCACCAGCCTGCAGTTCCACGAGTTCAAGCAGGAGGTCAATTACATCAAGGAAGGCGAAGCGGTCCTCCACTACCATCCTGACCTAATGGACGCCCAGCGCTTTCGTGACGGCGGGTATTCGAAAGAAGAGCTCGATCGCATCGCGGAGGGCATCCGCACCGTGGTCGTGCCGCAAGGCAGCATCTTCCGCGTGTGGCCTGGGATGATCCACCGCGTCGAGGCACGCGAGCGCGACCTCACGATGATCGAAGCAAGCACGCCCGAAGTCGATGACGTGTACCGCCTCCAGGACGACACGAACCGGGTGCACGGCCGCATCGAGAGCGAGCACGGTCAAGGTCGCTGATCATATGTACAAGGTCTGTATCCTCGCCGCAGGGGTCACGAGACGTGTCGGCGATATGTCCGATTACGTGAACAAGGCGATCCTCCCCGTCAACAACAAGGCAGTCATCTCGTACCTCATCGAGCGATTCCCGGCCGACATCGAATTCGTCGTCGCCGTCGGGCACCGCAAGGACACGGTGATGGAGTACCTGCGCTTCGCGTATCCGGAGCGGAAATTCACCTTCGTCGAGATCGAGAAATACGTCGGCGAAGGCACGGGCCCCGCGACCACGCTGCTCGAGTGCCGCGACCACCTCCAGTGCCCATTCATCCTCGCGACCGCTGACACGATCGTGCTCGAGGACATCCCCGCACCGACGGAGAACTGGATCGGTGTCGCACCCATCGCACCAGAGAAGGCCGACCAGTACTGCACGGTTCGACGCGCGGGCGATCACGTGACAGGCCTGGACGTCAAGATCCGCGTGCCCAACACGCACGCGTTCATCGGCCTCGCGGGGATCCGCGACGCCGGCGCGTTCTTCCTTGCGCTGCAAGCGAACCGCCAGTCCGTGCGTGGCGAGGTCCAGATCTCGACCGGCCTGCAGGAGCTCATCGACGCGAGCATCCCGCTCCAGGCGCACGAGTTCACCTGGTTCGACACCGGGACGATCGAGGGATTCACGGCCGCGAACCGCCATTACACCCCGGCCGGGGCGTTCGATTTCAGCAAGGCGGATGAATTCCTGTACTTCGTGAACGGTCGCGTGCTGAAGTTCTTCGCTGACGAGAAGATCACCCAGCACCGCATCGCCCGGGCGGAGATCCTCGACGGCCTGTGCCCACCCCTCACGGGCAAGGGCACGAATTTCTACGCGTATGAGATGGTGCCGGGGAAAGTCCTCTATGACATCCTCGACAAGGAGATCGCCCGAGCGTTCTTCCAGTGGGCACGCGACAACCTCTGGACCGCACGGCGGCTCACCATCGAGGAGCAAGGCGCATTCGACCGCGCATGCCGCAAGTTCTACCACGACAAGACCTTGGAGCGCATCAAGAAGTTCTTCGCGAAGACGAACCTGCCCGACGTCACAACAGTCATCGACGGGGAGACGGTGATGCCGCTCTCCGAGCTGCTCGAGCACCTGGACTGGGAAGAGCTGTATTCCGGCATCCCAAGCCGCATGCACGGGGACCTGCAGTTCGACAACATCATCCTGCGTGACGGCACGACCGACGGGTTCTTCCTGCTTGATTGGCGCCAGGACTTCGCCGGGATGCTCGAGTACGGCGATCGGTACTACGATCTCGCGAAGCTGTATGGCGGAATGATCATCTCGTACAAGGGCATCAAGGAGAACCGGTTCTCCATCAAGGAGGAACGAGGCAAGGTCTCGATCGACCTGCACGAGACGAAGCAGCTGCGCGAGGCACGTGAAGCGTTCGAGGAGTTCCTCATCGCGCAAGGGTATGACCTGGGCAAGGTCCGCCGCATCACCGCGCTCATCTTCCTCAATATGGCGCCATTGCATCACGCGCCCTTCGATGTGCTGCTCTACCACCTAGGCCGCCGCGAGCTGCAGCGCGCGCTCGACCGCACGCAAACCGTGACGGAAACTACCGTCGGATTCGCACCAGACCTACGTACAGCACACACACCGCAGACAGATGCCCCCGTCACACCGGTGGCGATCGGTCTCCAGGCCCAGACAGCGCCTCGGCTGTGCCTGGGCCCGATGAGCCGGACGATCGTCGACACGGTCATCGCGTACGCGCACCTCACCGGCACGCCGATCTCGCTCATCGCGAGCAGATCGCAAGTCGAGACCGCAGCGCTTGGCGGCGGGTACGCGAACAACTGGAGCACGGAGGATTTCGCCGCATACGTGCGCCAGCGGCTCAAGGAGACGCCGGCAGACGTGCTCGTCTGCCGCGATCACGGCGGACCGTGGCTTGGTGCCGACGAGAAATCCCTCGCGTACAAGTACGCGATGCTCAGCGCGAAGGCGAGCTTCGAAGCGGACATCGCGAGCGGATTCAACATGATCCACATCGACACGAGCCAGAACCCGCTGGGCGCGTTCGATATGGAAGCCGCCCTCGCACGCGCGTTCGAGCTCTTGCTGTTTTGCGAGGAGAAGGCCGCGCAGTACGGCAACCGCGTCCAGTATGAGATCGGGACGGAGGATGCCGACGGGGGCATCGTCGAGCCGGAGGCATTCGAGGAATTCCTTAAGCGCATCGTGGAATTCTGCGAAGCGCGCGGCATCCCCAAGCCACGATACATCGTCGGCAGGACGGGCACGTTCGTGCGTGAGACGCGCCAGCACGGGTATTTCCATTACGAGAACACGATCGACGTCGTGCGCATCGCGCGCAAGTACGGCGTCGGGATCAAGGAGCACAACGTCGACTACGACCATCCGGAATCGCTCAAGCTACGTGCGAAGGCGGGCGTCGCCGCGATCAACGTCGCGCCGGAGTTCGGCCATCTCGAGACGATGCAACTCTTGCGGCACATGCAACGTATCGGCAGGCAGGACCTGTATGACCAGTTCATCGATCTCGCGTACGGCTCCAAGAAATGGAAGAAATGGCTGTGCGATCCCGACCTGACGAGCAAGGAGCACAAGGCGGTCATCGCCGGGCATTATGTGTTCGGCACGCCGGAATTCCAGGCGATCAAGGCGCAACTCCACCCCGACCATGAGGAGGAGGTCCGCCGCGTCATCTGGGAGAATATCGACTGGTACGTCCGCCACCTGCGCCACGGCACCGCGCTCGAAGGAACAGCGGTCGCATACATCCCCGCCAGCCGGTCAGCGGACGAGCCGAGCGTCGAGGATTAAAGGCCGGACGTCCGACTTTAGAGCGGATCTCGAGGGACCCTGCGGCACGTGTCCTGATACGTCTCCGGAACGCCAGTATCATACCAATCGAACACCTGGATGCGCAGGCCTCGCTCGAGCAGCGCCTGGAACCCGTTCGAGACCTGATGCTCACCAGCGATCAGCTCGCGGTTCTCGCCCAACGCGTGGAAGAACGCGTTATGATCGTGGATGCCAGCGATGCCGATGAACGCGTGGCGGTTCTCGTTCGCGACCTTGTCATCGATGCGCACGATGCGCCCTGCGCCGTCGATCTTGACGGAGCAGAAGCGCGACACATCATCGACTTCTGCCACGCCGAACCAGTTCTCCGACGGTTCAGGGACCATCCCGGTCACGAGCGCATCCACGGTCGCGAACACGAACGGGCAATGGAGATGCGGTCGGCAGCACAGCAAAGAATATCCTGGACCGCTGCCGGGCTGATCCCAGTTATCCACCTCGACGAACGTGAACCGGCGTGCCGGATAGGCGGCCGCGACGAATGTCCGGATCTGCTCGCCGAGGTATCCGAGCGCGAACACGATCTCCACGTCCGCAGGATACGCTTCGATGATCCAGGAGATCGCCGGCTTGCCGTGGATAGGCAACAAGGCCTTATTGAGCACTGAGGTGAACTCCCCCATCCGCTTGCCCTTGCCGGCAGCCGTGATGCAGACCTTCCAGTGCGCCATGCGCAATGGTTTGACGCGCCCGCTCAAAAAGCTTCCGACACGGACGGATCACATGCCGAGATAACCGTCGTACTCGCGCGTGGCGATCGCCAGCAACGCGGCGTGCGTGGACGGATCGTTCGCGGCGATCACGCACACGGATGTCGGGCTCGGGCCGTTACCTTCGTGATCGGTGATCACCCCACCAGCCTCGCGCACGAGCACGACACCGGCGGCGAAATCATACGCGTGGACCGCATCAGAGAGCGAGGAGACGCAGCGGCCGCATGCCACTTCCGCGAGCTGCAACGCGTTGCTCCCGATCATCTGCGGCTTCGCGCCGAAGGAGAGCAACGCGGAGAGGTATCGGCTCTTGCGGGCCACGCGATCTCCCTTGAATGACGCGTCAAGGACGCTCACGCCGCCGCGCAAGGATGCGCTCGACACCTTGATGGGCTTGCCGTTGCACGTCGCCCCTGAGCCGCGAACGGCGCTGAAGAGCTCATCACGGAACGGATCGTAGATCACGCCCACCACGAACTCCTTGTCGACCTCGACACCGATGGAGACAGCGCAAAGCGGGATGCGGTTGCTGAAGTTCGTCGTGCCATCGAGCGGATCGACGTGCCAGACGGT
>CAYNGK010000008.1:0-14128 GCA_964396935.1 uncultured Methanosarcinales archaeon
GAGGGGGTCACCGATCTGGGCGCATTCGAGGACACGCTCTACAAGATCGACGGCGAGGACCTGCACCTGATCGCGACGAGCGAGCACCCGCTCACCGCGCAATTCAAGGACGAGATCATCGATGAGAAGCTCTTGCCCGCTCGACTCGTCGGCTACAGTCCCTGCTACCGCAAGGAGACCGGCAGCCACGGCAAGGAGGAGAAGGGCATTTGGCGCGTGCACCAGTTCAACAAGGTGGAGCAGATCGTCATCGCCAAGCCCGAGGAGAGCTGGGAGCTGCACGAGGAGATCACCCGTAACGCCATCGCATTCTTCGAGTCGCTGGGGCTGCACTTCCGGCAAGTGCTCATCTGCACCGGGGACCTCGGGATCGTCGCGGCGAAGAAGTACGACCTCGAAGCGTGGATCCCGAGCGTGGGCGCGTACAAGGAGGTCGTGAGCTCCTCCAACTGCACCACCTACCAGGCGGTCCGCCTCAACTTGCGCATCACCGATGGGAAGGAGACCCGCTGGGCGCACACGCTCAACAGCACGCTCGTCGCGACGTCGCGCGCGCTCGTCGCCATCCTCGAGCAGTTCCAGCAAGAGGACGGTTCGGTCCTGATCCCCGAGGTCCTACGTCCGTTCCTAGGTGGCAAGACGAGACTTGAGCCGGTGGCGCGCCAATGAGCGATGAGGAGCCCATCCTGGACGGAGAGGAGGATCACCCCTCCAACATCGAGGTGCGCGACCACCTGCGCAAGCCACCCGTCGATGAGTGCGGGTACTGCGGCCAAGCGTTCGGCCCCGACGAGGTCGCGATCGAGCGTGAAATCTACGGCCTACAGTGGCGGTTCTGCTCCGACGAGTGCTACCGGGATTTCCGCGAGAGCTCGGATTTCAAGGATGAGGACCTGGACGCAGACCGCACAGACCTGCAGGTGCGCGTCGCTGAAGAGAAGACAGTCGAAGAGGACCGGTAGCTTTCTTATACCACACACGGACCACCGGCAGCCATGAAGACCGTGGCAGCGGTGGCAGCATCCACGTTCGGCGCCGCAGGCAACCGAACCGAAGACACCTTGCGGATTCTCGAGCAGATGCCTGCCGACGTGTGCTTGCTGCCAGGAGGTTGGTTCAGCGCAGGCGAGGCAACCGCGAATCGGCTCATCGCACGGCTCGAGAAACGCCTCGCCGATGCCGCAGGAGAGCGCCTCATATGCCTCGGCGTCGATGGCCGAGATGCGGTGCCCTGGGCAAGGGACCAGCTCGGCGTGGCGATCACAAAGGATGGCATCGTCGGCAAGGCACGCAAGTTCCACACGGCACCCGGAGAGCGTGGCGTGCTGGCCGCGGCGCAAGACTACCGAGCGCCGGAAGACGGCCTCTCACGCATCGTCAAGTATGACGGGTTCTCGTTCTACCTGGCGATCTGCTACGACTGCTTCGGGATCCGACAGCAGAACGTGCCGAACCCGGAGGTTGACGCGGTGCTCACCTCTATCCACGGGTTCTACCCGGCAGGCCAGCGGGACTCGGGGGCGGCGTACTTCGCGCGTCACGGTGTCGCTGGAGCGAGCAAGGCCTGGGGAGTGCCTGCGTTCGCGAGTGCGGGATTCTACGACAGGCCGGTACCGGAACGCTGGCCGACCGGGGTGTTGTGGACGAGCGGCGAACGCAGCACGACCGCGTGGACGTACGGGGAGAACGGCATCCAACCGCAAAGCAGCCGCACCCTCCAGTTGCGTTGCGGACCGTGCCGCATCGATCGTTATCGGATCAGGAAGGCCGTCAAGTAATATGGCATCGATGCGTACCGGACCTGATGCGCGCAATGAGGAGTGAAGCGGCTTTTTTGGGAAGGTCAGAGACCGAATTCCGCACGCAACCCAGGCAGTGCCGCATCGAGCAAGCCACCGTAGATCGCGCGCAATGAGGAGTGGCTGCGACCAGACACCTCTTTCCCGAACGGCTGGTCGTTATGCTCGAAGACCAAGGCGTTCACGAGGTAGCATCTCGTCGACCGATCTGCAGCGAGCGATCGCAGCACGCGAGCGGCATCCGCGGTCAGGGCACCAGAACCCAAAGCGTGCGATCGCCGGTAGAGATCGTACGCGACGATGATATTCCTCGTGCCCTTCTCGATCGCGTGGCGATATGCCCGACGGGCACCGGCAGCGTCGTCGAATGCCTCGCGCAGGAGATCTCCCTTGCGCTTCTCGATCTCGCCGTTGCCCGGGTCGAGCGCGGTTGCCGATCTGAAACGGCGTAGGAACTCCCGCCGGTCGCCAGCGATCGCTGCGAGCTCAGCCAACCCCGTATGGAACGTGTAATTCCGGTCATCTACCGTAAGCGCCCGCTCGAGCGATTCGGCAGCGGTGTCGAGATCGTCGCGTTCGACATGACGTCCCGCCGCATAGCCGATCATATGCGCGAGGTATTGCCTCGGCGTGAGCCTCGCCGCACCGGCGCACAGGCCAGCGAGATCCTCGGAGGCGACCAGGCGATGCTGATCGGCGAGGAATCGTTCCTCGCCAACGGTGAACGCGGCATAGGCATGGAATGCCGCGGTGCGCGGGATCTGTTTCGTCGCGTAGCCGATCGGATTATGCGCCACGAGGAATTCGATCCCATGCCCGAGCGCAGTGAGACTGGCGCCAACGAGCGCGGCGAGCTCCAGGCAATTGCCTTTGGCGTTCGCCCATGTCTCGGTGGATGATCGCAGCTGCGGCAGGCGCGCGGCGGCGTCGTACGTGATGCGGTTGTCGAGGATCCACAGCAAGGTGCAGATCTCAGGGAATCCGTCTCTCGTTCGCAATTCATCGAGAATGCACGGACCCATCCAGGACTCGTATCGCAACACATCACCGAATCCTTTTCCGGTCCAGTAGATGTATGGCAAGTCGGGGTCGTTCAGGCGCCGGTCTTGAGGACGCCGTGACAGATTCCGCATATTGAGATCGACAGTGCCCATAATCTCCTCTCGCGCCCAAGGAAGCAACTCGAACACGCCTCGCAACAGGTTCTGCACCGCATCGCTTGCGGGCGCGCGAGGTACGTCTTGCGGGCGATACAGGAGCGGATTGAACACGCGCTCAGAGAGCGGGCTGGTATTCATCAGGGGGGAGAGGAAACGGCGTTGTTTAAATTACTTACTTAAAAGTGGTGATTATTTGAAAATCGAAGAAAGACGTATTTATAAACAACCGCATCGGTTGCGCAAGCGCGATGACCTCGAAACTCCCCGGCTGGTCATTCATCCTCGTCGGCCTCGCAGTCATCGGCTTCTCGAAGCTCATCGAGGCGAAGACCGCAAGCACCCCCGATCCCGCGAATCTTGTCGTGTTCTTCTGGATCGGCATCGGGTTCGTGGTCTTTGGCGCATACCGTGAATTCGTGCCGCGCATGCGCAAGAGCCCGAGGCACGTGCCTGAACGCGTCGGACCGCCACCGCACCGCACGGAGCCGCAAAACGATCATCGCCACCCCGCAGGGCACCACATGCACGGTCAAAGCCCGCACACGACACACCAGCACACGCAACCCACGCAGCACCCGAGCCACCCCTATCAGCCAGCCACGAAACCGTGCCCTCGCTGCCACGGCACCGCCCCGAACCAGAACCGGTTCTGCATACGCTGCGGGTACATGTTCTACTAATCGGGGCGCACGACGACCCCAGGATCCGTCACAACGGTTAAGAGCCCTACGACGCCCGTCAAGAGCATGCCAAAGGAGGATGAGGGCGGCAAGATTCTCTCCTTCACGCGACGCATCGAAGCGCGGATTCTGCGCTATAACCGTGAGACCGGGTTCTCCGGATCCCCGCAGGACCAGGAGATCCTCGATCTGGTCCGTGCGCTCCAGGAGGGGTTCCAACGCACACACTGCCCGTCCTGCGCACGGTACAACCCGCACACCCGCACGTATCTGGAAGCCGGGCATCTGAACAACCCTGCTGATTGCAGATACCATTGGACCGACATCGTAGGACAGTGCTGGAACCACAGGCCCAGGCAACAGGCGGCAACCGCAAAGGAGAGAGAAGAGGATTGTGCGGCGGATCGGCAGCTCCTCGAGCTCTTGCTGCAATCCATCAGGCCGCTCTAGTGCCAAGGCTCGCGTTTGAGATTCGCTTCCGGCACACCCATGCCCTTGAGCACTGCGAACATCCCGTCGATCATCGCGACCGGACCGCAGCTGTAGTAGACGGTGCCGGCGATATCCTCGACCGTCTCGCGAATCATCCGCTCATCGACACGGCCCAATTTGTGCGGCCACCCTGGCGGCTGCTCGCGCGTCACCGTGAGCACGATGCGGAAGTTAGGGCACTCACGCATCATCGTCTCGAGCTCCTCACGCCACAGGAACTGGTCCTGGGTGCGGCAGCTGTAAAAGAGCGTCGCCTTGCGGTCCGTCTGCTGCGTGTCGCGCAGCCACCGCAGCATGCACAGGAACGGCGTGATGCCGACACCACCCGCGATGAAACACGCGCTGCGCTCATCACCCATGACGAATTTCCCGAACGGCCCCTTGAGCGGGACGTGATCCCCGACGCGGAGCTCACCCATCTTCGTCGTGACCTTGCCGACGATCTCGACCCCAAGCTCAAGATGCTCGTGCTCCGTAGGGCTGCTCGCGATGCTAAACGGGGCAGGTTTCATCCCGGGGAAGATGACGCTCACGTACTGCCCCGCCTGAAACGAGATCGGCTTGTCCAAACGATAGCGGTGCACGAATAGGTTCGGAAGCGGCTTGTGCACCGCGACGATCTCCGCGTCGAAGGTCCAGAACTGGAGCCGTGGCGCGACGGGAGGAATCGACGGATCGGACATGAGCGGATTCCCGTCATCCGCATTTAAATACCTTTGCGACAGCACGTTCCTGAAAGCTTAAAAACAGCTCGACGATACCCGGGCACAGATGTCGCACGCACCCCAAGAGCATGATGAACCGCATGCGCAGGCCCGCACGCAGTACCAGCAGGCAGACGGCACGTACCGGATCACCGGTACGGAGATCATCGGCGACCTTGTCGTCGCATTCCCCAAAAGCGCCGCGATCATGCTGCGCCACGGCCTGCACTGCGTCGGGTGCAGCGCGAACGCGTTCGACACTGTCGCCGACGGCGCGCGCCTGCACGGCATCCCCGAGACCGAGATCGCGGAGATGATCGGGGAGATCAATGCCGCGCTCAACAAACGCATCGAGATGCTCGAGATCACCCCGAACGCGGTCGCGAAAATCAAGGAGTTGCGCGCGAAAGAGGACGGGAAAGCGGACTGGCCATTACGGGTACGCGTCCACGCGGGCGGCTGCGGCTGCTCGTTCACCTACGAGATGGATTTCGACCATCCCGCACCCGACGATCTGCACCTCGAGTTCAACGGGCTCGCCATTCTCGTCGATCCAGCGAGCGTCCCCCTGCTCAAGGGGAGTTCGATCGAATACATCGAGACCGCCGGCGGCGCCGGTTTCCGCATCGAGAACCCCAATGCGGGCGACGGCTGCGGGTGCGGATCGCACGGGTAGATGACACCATACGGCCACGCGCCGCGGTCCGCGTGCGAAAAACCTGAAGAAAGTTCTTGAATCGACGACTGTCCAGATGCCGCATGAGAGGCCTTATACGCGCTGTCGGATATGGCGCGCTCGCGATGCTCCTGTCCGGCGATGCACGCGCGCAAACGGCGGATCTCGAGCGCACGCTGGGCGCGGTCCCGAAGACCGCACACGTCACGATCTCGATGGAGATCGACCCCCGCCTGCCATTCCCGCAATCGTACGGCGACGCGATCACACGCATCATCGTGCAGGAGCTCGCGCACAAGGGCATCGAAGCGCAGGTGGTGCCGGGGCGGGCCCCCGCAGGGGCGGCGGACCATTCCGGCATCGCCATCCTCACACCTGCAGGGTTCCTGGAACGGCTTTCGCCCGGCACGAGACCAGATCCCAACCAGCCGCTGCTCGCACAAGGGTACGCGCAGCTGCCGCAGCGAACAGCGCTCATCGCCATCACGCCGGAATTCGTCGGCGCGTATGAGCTGTGCCCCGCGTCATCCATCCTGCGCATCGCCGCTGTCGCGCTCCACGAGTTCGGGCACGTGAACGGGCTCATCCATCCCGACATCGATGTCGAAGGGAGTGACTTGCCGCTGCAGACCGTCGAGCACAAGGGGAACCTCATGCACTACGACCTGCTGGACAGGACCACGTTCGGTATCCCATCCGATCGGTGCGAGATGGAGCGCCCACTCACGCGTGCGGATCTCGCAGCGACGTTCGATCCCCTGCAGGGAAGGCAGCTGCGCAGCGCGATCACGGGCGGTGCGGTCTGGAACGCGTTGCGGGATGCCGCGTTCGACTATCCCACGTACGTGCAGCGATACCGCGACGGACTGCAGACGAGGGCCGCGCCAAAGAGCATATCGGCGGCCGGAAAGATGCGCTCAACGCCCTGAACGGTACTCTTCTTTCTTGAGCCCTTCGATAACGGATCGCATGCGCCCCTTCGCCCGGAGCATCGCCTGGGATGCGGATTCTCTCGCTTCCGACAAGCGCACATGGCGGTCCGGTCCTTTCGCCCGCGCACGCGCAGCCATGTGCTGGAGATGCGCTTTCGCCTTTTGCGCCTGCAACCGCCACTCGGTCGCCCAGTCATACAACACGAGGTGCGGGCGCTGGACGCGGTTCCCGAAGCTGTTGAAGTAGACGAGCGTGTCGAGCGGTTTACGTTCCTTCGGCTCCGGTACGATCTCCGGGTACCCCAAGAGGATGATCGACTGCGGACGTGAGGTGGATGGGATCCCGAAGAGGGAACCGATACGGTCCTCATCGAACGCGCCGATCCACACGCTGCCCACGCCAAGCGCGGTCGCTGCGAGCAGCATGTTCTGCATGGCTGCCGCGCAGTTCTGTACGGTGTAGAGCCGCTTGCCGCGCAGCCCGTAGAGGCGATCCGCATGCGCCTCGTCGCCAACGACGATCACGGCGGCCGTAGCGCTCAGGAACGGTTCCTGATCGAGGGTATGATGGTACAATCCACGGATGCGCTCGAGATCGGTCACAACGATGAACGACCAGTTCTGGATATTGCCGGATGACGGCGCGAGCGCACCGGCCTGGACGATCTGGAGGATTTTATCCATCTCAAGGGGCCGTGGGAGGAAGCGCGTGACGGAGCGCCGATTCGCGATCGCCCAGAACACATCGCCATGGCCGCCCGCGTGCGGTGCGGTCGGGTCCTCGCGGACGGATGGCACCGGTCGCGGCACCGCGTGGAGGCGGTGCTGTTCCTCGATGTCGCGCACGGCCTCTGGCCGCATCTCCTCATCCACCGTCTCGACCATCGGGTCCACCCGTCGGTATCCAGCGCAGCCCGCTTATAAATCTTCTCTCGATATCCACAAGACACCCGACCCGTACGCTTATAAGCCGACCGTCGGACCCGCCGGCCGTGACCTCCGCACTCTTCCCGCACGCGCAGGTGCGCGACGGCCAGGATCGGCTCATGCGCGCGATCGCGACCTGCATCGAGAGCGGCACGCAGCTCGTGGCGCACGCACCGACCGGATTGGGCAAGACCGCCGCCGCGCTCGCGCCAGCGATAGAGAAGGCGATCGCAGGCGGCAAGACGGTCGTCTTCCTCACGAGCCGTCTCACGCAGCACACGCTCGCGCTCGAGACCGTGCGCAAGATCGGCGAACGCTCAGGCACGCCGATCCCCGCAGTGGATCTGGTCGGGAAACGGCACCTGTGCCTGCAGGAGGGGATCGACGCGTTGCCAGGGAGGGAATTCGCGGAGCACTGCAAACGCTTGCGCGAGGAGAACGCGTGCGCATACTACGAGCGGTTGCGCACCGGCGAGACGCAGTCTGCGGCGGCACGCAGCGCGCTCATCCAGATCGGGCAGCGGCCCGGCTCGACGCCAGCGCAGGTGCTCACGGTGTGTGCCGCTCCCGAGCATCAGGTGTGCCCATATGAGGTGACGATGCTCCTCGCGAAGGAGGCGCGCGTGATCGTGACGGACTACACGTACCTGTTCAACGCGGCGATCCGCGAAGGGTTCTTGCGGCGCATCGGTAAGCAGCTGGACGACCTCATCCTCATCGTCGACGAGGGGCACAACCTCCCAGACCGCATCAAGGATCTCGCGACTGTTCGGCTCACGACCCGCATGCTCGCACGCGCCGTGCGCGAGCTCGAGCGCAACGAACGGCCAGAACGCGCACGTCACGTGCGTGCTATCGGCGAGGCGATCGCTGGCTTCGCCCATGATGTGCGCGACGAGCGGCTCATCGGCCGCGACGAGCTGCTCGATGCGATCGAGCGCATCTGCCCGTTCGACCCGCTCATCGATGATCTCGAGGCGGTGGCGCAGCTCGTGCGCGAGGAACGGCGGTCCTCAAGCTGCGGTGCGCTCTCGACGTTCCTCAACGCGTGGATCGGCGGGGATGACGGGTACGTGCGCATCCTGAGTGTTGCGCGCAATCCATATGCCCATCGCGCAGATGCGCGCGCGCAGGAAGAAGGGGACCGGGAGGAGCAGGAGGACGCGGCACCGCCGGATACCAGCGATACGCATCCGCTATTTCGCCACGAACGCCGTGCCGTGCCGCCAGGGCGCGAGACGGCACGGTGGCCGGATGCGGAGATCCGCTACCGGTGCCTGGATCCGGGTGTGCTGACCGGCCCGGTCCTGCGCGGCGCGCACGCGAGCGTCCTGATGAGCGGCACCCTCACGCCAACAGCGATGTACACGCGGCTCTTGGGGATACCCGATGCGGGGACGATGGAGCTCACCTCACCGTTTCCGCGGCGTAACCGGATCAACCTCATCGTGCCGAAGACCACGACGAAATTCACCACCAGATCGACCGGGATGTATGATGCGATCGCAGCAGCATGCGTCGAGATCATCAATGCGGTCCCAGGCAACAGCGCCGTGTTCGTCCCAAGCTATGCTCTCCTTGCGGAGCTGCGCCCGCGCATCGACCACGCGAGCGAGAAGACGGTCCTCGCCGAGGACCCGTCCTGCACACGCGAGGAACGCGAGGAGCTGCTCACGCGCTTTCGCGCGTACAAGGGAGTCGGCGCAGCATTGCTTGGGGTCATGAGCGGGTCCTTCAGCGAGGGGATCGACCTGCCGGGCGACGAGCTGCGCGCGGTCATCGTCGTCGGCTTGCCGCTCGCGCGGCCGGATCTCGAGACGAAAGCGACGATCGACCGCTATGAGCAGGCGTTCGGGAAGGGCTGGGACTACGGATACACGTTCCCGGCATTCAACAAGACGCTGCAGACCGCGGGGCGCTGCATCAGGACCGAGCACGATCGCGGCGCCATCATCTTCCTCGACGAGCGCTACGCGTGGGCAAGCTACCGCGCGTGCTTCCCAACCGAGTGGGAGATGCGCACGACACTCGACCCAGTGGCGCTCGTGCGCCAGTTCTTCTCGATACCGCCCGAGGATGAGATCGATGCGGATCAGGCGGAGTGATCGCCGATCGCGCGCGGTCTCAGGCGTGCGGCGTCCCAGGCGCGGCAAGCAGCCGTTCGAGCTGTTCGATGTTGCGTCGCTTGCCCTCATCACGCAGTTGTCTCGCCGCGCCCGTGTGGTACGCGTGACCCTTGAGGAACCCAAGTGAACGCTCAAGCCACGGTCGTGGTTCCCACGATTGCCCTTGCGCGTTGAGCTCGAGGCGCAACTGCTCGTTGAGGAGGAAGAACTCCTCGCGGCCGAGGTTGTCGAGGTCCGCGTCGCACAGGAGCATCTGCCCGATGCCGACCGGCCGTTGTGGCATCTTCGTCGCCAGGACGAGCTCCTGGACATACAGCACCTCTTCGGGCCGGAAGCCGTACGCAGGGAGCTTCTCACCAGCCATCCGGGCAGCGACCGGCTCGTTATCCGTCGGCTGAACGGCAAATCCGAGATCGTGGTACGCCGCCGCGACACGCAACAAGCGTCGAGCGTCCCGACGCGGGAAGGGGGACGCGGGGTCGCGGATGGGCGTGTGGGCGGTCAAGCGCATGATCGCGGGTACGACATCCGATATCGTGTGCGCCGCAGCATGGTACCGAAGGGCCTTTGGCAGTTTGGTGCGTAACCGATCGTAGGCGTCCTTGATCGCATACGCGTGACGCAGCTCTTCATCATCAAACGCCGGCCCGGATGCCCAGTGAGCGGAGAATAGTGCGTTTTCCACGCGGGAAATCACGCGCTCTGGACTCCACTGCTCCGGGTCCCAGTAGGCGCGTTCGGTGTCGCCAGCGGTGTCTCGTTTCGGGGTGTCTGTTGCCATACGCCCCGGTGGTGTTGCGATATTGTTAATGTATCCGTCAATATTTTTTATTAAATAACAAAAATATTTAAATATGATACGTCATATCTGTTGAATGCTCGATACGAAGGACCGCCGCATCCTCGCGGCACTCGACCGCGATGCGCAGATCACGTTCAAAGCGCTCGGGAAGCAGGCAGGGATGAGCCAAGAGTCCGCACGGTACCGATTCGAACGATTGCGCGCAACTGGCATCATCAGCCGTTGCATCACCTACCTCAATTTCACCAGACTCGGCTACTTCGGGTACTGTGTCTATTGCAGGTTCGCGACGAACATCCACGAGGAGAAGCAACGGTTCCTCACCGCACTCCAGGACAACCGTCGCATCTATTGGGTCGCGGAGTTCGGCGGGAGGTTCGATCTCGCGTTCGCGTTCCTCGCGAAGACGCCGCTCGAGTTCGATGCGGCGCTGCGGGCCCTGCTCTCGAAGCATCCCGGCACGGTCGCTGACATCACGCTGGTCACGAAGCTCGATCCGCACAAGTACGATCGAACATATCTCCTGCGCGCCGCCGCACGCCGAGGATCACCGACGCCAGCAGGTACCACAGGGGATGAGACGCTCACCGCACAGGAGCGAGGGATCATCAAGCTCCTGACGCAGGATGCGCGCATCCCGAAAGCGGAGATCGCGAGACGGTTGCGTATGCCGCTCTCCACGGTCGCCTACATGGTGAAAGCGCTTGCGCGCAGGGGCATCCTGGGCGGTTCGACCATCGTCGCCCAGCCATCGAAGTTCGGCTACCTGGCGTTCCAGCTCAACATCCGCATGCCGGAGGCGGACGATGACGCCTGGAGGAAGCTGCTCTCTTACTGCGAGTCCAAGCCGAACATCATCTTCGCCATCCGCACCCTGGGACCGTGGAACGCCGAGATCCTCTACGAGATAGAGAGCGCGCACCGGATGCAGGAGCATATCATCGAGCTGCGGACGCTCCTGAGCGACGCGATCCGTGACGTCGAGCTCCTGAACATCTTCGAAGACTACCGCAAGCTCTCCCACTACCCGTTCGAGGACTGAACACATGCACGCCACGAGATCGGAAGAGCATCGCGAACGCATCATCCGTTGGTTCGAACAGCGCGACCAGGAATTGCGCTCAACAATCGGCAGCGCGGTCCACGATACGACGCACGGCATCTTCGGGGCGACAGCAGTGCAGGATGCGTTCGCGTTGTGCGACCGCCTCGGCCTGCATGAGGGGATGCGTTTTTGCGACCTCGGGTCGGGGGATGGTCGCGTCGCGCTCGTCGCGGCGCTGTTCTGCCCGTCGACCGGCATCGAGGCGGATCCCGCGCTCCACGCGATCGCGCAGCGGGCGAGAGCGGAGCTCGTCGCCGACATCCCGACGCTCGAGCGCTGCGAACTTGCGCTCGGCGACTACCGGGATGCGGACCTCTCGGGATTCGATATCCTCTTCGCGTTCGCAGACCACGCGTGGCCGCTCGAGGTGGAGGAGGCGCTCGATCGCCGGGAGCGGCCAGGCGTGATCGTCGCGCATCAGGATATCTTCCGACCGCAGGTCCTACGCAAGGGCCCGACCATCTGGATCGGCCAGGCGCCGTTTGTCACGTACCCGATCGGTCGTCGCGGACGGCCAGATACCTAGCGGTACGGCCCGGGCCGCATCCGATCCCGCTTGCGCCTGATGATCAGGAGCAGCAGGAATCCGATGCCCAGCATCATCACCAGGAGGACCCAGGTAGAGGTGCGCAGGCCAGCGATACCCGCGGAAGCGCCATTGACGTTGATGATCGCTTCCTTCTCCGCGGTGAGCTTCTGATTATAGAACACCTTACCTACCGCACGGTACTTCCCCGGTTCGGTCGGATTGAAGAACGTCTGCAGGTCAGCAGTCACGCTCGGGTCGACAATCACCTCGTCCGTCTGGATGATCTTGACGACCGAACCATCGTCGACACGTTCGATCTTGCCGCGGAAGCTCGCACGTAGCGAACGAGCGCCATTATTGCGGAACACTGCAGTGACGGGGATGATGTCACCGACCTCATTCCAGGATTCGGCATCGATGCGGATGAGCTCGCCGTCATCCTTGATCCCGCCGGGCTCGAGCACATCGAACGTGAGGAACTCCGATCCCTGGCACTCCGGCACCTTGATGGACGCCCAGTACTGGTCTGATGCGAGATCCAGCGGGAAGAAGAGGGAAGTCGATTCCGTGACGGTGGGGAGGATCTCACGGCCGAACGAGGCCGATCGCGATGCGACAAGCTCAGAGCGCAGCTTGTCGAACACCTCAAGGGTGAGCCCTGGAGTGACACGGACATTGCCGGTGTTCTGCACACTCAAGCGGACCTCAAGCTCCTGGCCGCGTTCCGTGTCGAGCACACGCAGGCCGTTGACACGGCACGCGAGGCGTTGCGTGCCGGTGAGCACGATGCTGATGGGGACGCCGAGGCTCGCTCTGGCAGTCGAACCTATCTGCCCACCGCCGCCACGAGACAGCTCTCCGGTGAGTATGCTCATGTTGACGCGATACGACATGACCTGCGCGTCGCTTGGGGGGCGCACTTCCACGATGAGCGTGTAGGGGTTATCGCGGCTGAACGTGAAATTGCGCGCTGAGAGATTGATCCATGCCTGCTGGGGGCCTTCGAGGATGACCTCTGCAGTCACGGGTTCGATCGAATCGGTCGTGATCGTCGCCCCTTCACGCGCGAACCCGTCACGCAGGACACCGTCGAAATTGATGCTGGCGCGATTCACGCCGATCGCGATCGCGCCTGCACCGGCAGGCAAGATGGCGATGCATAGCAAGAAGAGCAGGAACACGGCGCGAGCGCGACGTTCAGTAGCGTGCGGCATGCTCGATCTCCAGACGGTTGAGGCGTCGCATCAGGTCACGATACGCCGCGGTCGCCTCCTTTATCAACGTTGTGGGTTGCTCGCCGATCCTTGACGCCGCACCATGCGCGGTCTCGAGCGCAGCACGGGCCCGCACGGCGTCACCGTTCGCGATCGCCGCAGAAGCATCGTCCAGGCAGCGGTGCAGCGTGAGTTTCGCATGGATCATCGCAGCCTGGGAACGGAGCGCGTCTGCGGACGGCAGATCCTCCTTGAGGAGGCTCACCGCTTGGAGATACGCCTGCGTCGCAAGCGCATAGGACCGCTCATCGATAGCCGTATCCGCACGCGCAAGCAACGCGTCTGGCGTCGACGGAGCGGGCGGCGCATCCTGCTGCACGGTTGCGGCAGCAGCCGGTCTTGAGGGCACGCGGATGATGCGCAGATCCGGGGGGCCGGCTCTCGGTTGCGCACGGGTCGGGGTCGAGCGGACAGCGGGTGCGGAGCGGTACGGGGATGCATGCGGTGATGGCGGCAGCTGTGACGGCAGCCCGCGCAGGGGTTTGGGTTCGGAACCGAGCGTGACATAATACGCGCCTAGCGCGACGAGGAGCACCGCACCCAGCGTGAGCAGGAGCGAATCCGCCCCGGGCAAGCCGAGGTCACCGATCACGAAGCCGGTGATCCCTCGGTCCGCCGAACTCCCGGCAGCCGCCGCCTGGTCGGCTGCCGGATGCGGGTATAGGATGGTGCGCGTGCGCTTGATCTCGTCGAGAGGGACCTTGCGTGCGAGGATATAGGTGATCGTCTCCTCTTGCAGGATCGGGTGCGACCACGCGACGACAGGGTCCTGCTCGAGCACTGTTGGAGGCACTGAGAATGAGAGCTCGCTCGCGTCCTGCGCAACCGATTTCGGTATGCTCTCGATGATGATGATGTCGTTCGCGGGATCCTGCAACGCGATGCGTTTGCGCACGAACGTGTAGGGGTGCTCGACGTTGTC